>JAAYRE010000112.1 GCA_012518935.1 Clostridiales bacterium | reverse complement strand
GTTTTTTAAGGCCTCTTTGTTAGTCTTGTTCTTTGTTTTATTAACTTCTTTATCAGCCTTACCCTTTTCTTTAGAAGTCTCTTTGTCTCCTTTAGCTTTATTCTTATTAGCTTGCTTTTCATCCTTGGCAGCTTCTTTATCAGTCTTTTGTTTTTCCTTATTAGCTTTTTTATCTGTCTTAACCTTCTCTTTGGCTACCTCTTTGTCTGCTTTGGCTTTATTCTTATTAGCTTCCTTATCAGCCTTGGAAGCCTCTTTATTTGCCTTATCTATCTCCTTGATAGCCTCTCTGTCAGCCTTTTCTTTCTCTTTAACAGCCTCTTTGTCAGCCTTTTCTTTCTCTTTAACAGCCTCTTTGTCGGCTTTTTCTTTCTTCTTGGCAGCCTCTTTTTCAGCTTTAGCAATCTCTTTTTCGGCTTTTTTGTTTTCAGAGCCTATTACATTATGGGCTTTAGGGCCTTTTGCTGTGGCACTAATAATATCACTAACAGGCTTATCTAACCATTCTTCAAGTTTTATATTCTCAGCGTCATCTGAGCTAGAAATCATTTTCTCCACTAGGTTAAGTTTACCTGGTGTTACACCTAGTTCCTTAGCTTTCTCAACTCTCTCCATCCCAACACTATAAGCTTCAACAGTGGCGTCGATAGGAAGGTCATCGTAGCTATCAACGATGTCTTGCTCAACCTCTTCTTTGATTTCATGAGCTAGCTGATCTGCCTTATTCAGGTTTTTGCCAGAAGTGGCTATGATAATCCCGCTTTTTGTATCAGAGTTAAGATAACCTAAATCAGTTATCTGGTCTAATGTTTGATGAATCGCATGTTTAATTGTTTTATGCTTTATATTGCCTAGTTTGAATTCATGTAGAATTTCTTCACCATCTTCATTAACCGCATTAATATTTATCACTCTATCAAAACGATTTAATACATATTCAATTGATGGGTTTACGTCAAGGCTGACGTAAGAATATGGGCTGGCATATGCCCATGTTCCAGTGCCAAGCACCAATACAGCTGCAGCGGAAGCTGCAAACATGGCAATTTTCCTTACCATGGATTTTCCAGTGTTATTTATATATATAACCTGTCCAAGCTCATAGTTATTATTTTTGATTTTTACTACGCAACCATCGTCAGACAGAACGGATGCATAACCGTCTCGTAATTCCACTATTACTGCTTTCATTTACCGTTCTCCTTTCTAATGTATTGCAAGTATTCTGCAAGATTTGGATACTCACCAGAGAGTAGTTCTATGGCTGCTATTATATACTTACGATGTCGCTCTAATATTTTTCGGGGTACCCTAGTATTATTTTCGATTATTTTTAAGGGTAATTGTTTTGTATTATGTAATTCTTCAATTAAAAGAGGATTTTGAAGCATAAAATTAACAGCCTTTGCACAAGAGCTTTTAGTTTTCTTTGCTCTAGGTGAACATTTTGTAAGGTCAAAAAATGAAAAGTTATATAAAGAGAAGGCTTGATTTGCTGCTTCAATCTCCAGTTTTAAATCCTCACCATCCAGCCTTGCAACCTGATTTGCCACAGCAACACGAATGGTTATATCTTCATCATCCTCTTCGGGCTCACTATCAAACAATACTGGATCTACCGATAGTTCAGAATAATATTTTCCTTGACTTCTGTAATAATCAATCAAGCGGCTCCTTATAAGTAAGCGATAGAAACTTATAAAATTGCCCTTTTCTAAATCATAGCTATCTATAGCTTGAGAAAAAGCCAGCAAGGCTATAGACCATTCATCATCACTTTTTGATATGTACTTGCCAGTTACCTTTGAGGAGTACTTTAGGATGGCATGCTCTTGTTCTAGGATTAATTTTTCTAATCTTAACCTGTCACTTTTTGCTGCCATAGCCTCAAAATCTAATTCTCTCATGCTATTCTCCAATTCTGTAGGTACAAAATTTACACTGGGTAAGTCTGTACTACAAGATATAACCTGCATAGTTCTTATAATTAGATTTTATCATGATAAGACTTTTTAATAAATAGTTGAAAGTGCATATACCTGCAGGAATAAGGTGGAAATCTTGCACGATTATCTAAAATCTGAATAAACTAAATTGAGAATATTGGGTGCAATGGAATTTGCACTTCTAGGAGGTTCAATAATGAACAATCAAAGAGGTGGTAGCTTTTCATATGCTGGAATACCTTATGAAGATATTAGTTGGTATGATATAGAAGGGCAACCCTTTGGAATTGCCTCTAATTTCAATGCAATTGTTTTTGGAGATGCCAATAATATTGTAGATACAAAAGGAGCATTTGCCGTAGGACGGGATTTCGTAAGTCCCCGAGGGCTAACACTAGCATTTGGAAATGATTTAAATCTTACTGGAACTGGATACAATCCAGATGCTGTTAGGTTTTTGGTTGGTAGAAATGTAGCCATGCAGGGACCCTTAGTAGTAGTAGGGCATGTAGTAGTAGGAGGTAATTTCCGTGCTGCCTCAGGAAGTACTTATATGATAGGAAAAGATGGTTCCCAGGATCAGGTTCAGGAACTAACGAGGTTATATGAAGCACCAGGTGGTAGCAGATACTGGACACCTACTGACAGAGGAACACATTATGCAATACCAAGCTATGATGTTCCCCGCTTTATTCCAGCAAGAAGGATTGGTGCTGATGTAGCAGGATTCTTTAATGACGCCAGAATAAGTATAGAAAACTATCATGATTGTATAACAAGATTAAATCCCAATGGAACAGTAGTTGATCATTTCCATGAAAAAATACTGAGAGGTAATGACCCGGTGCAAAACGTATTTGTTATAGACGCCAGGCCAAATGGAATACTTGATAAAGAGATTCGGTTTGAGATACCAGAGGGAAGTGTAGCTATAGTAATATTTAGAACCGGTAACAATGCCCATCTCCAATATGGACTGTGGGGAGAAGAACAATTAGCTAACAGAACCCTATATGTGTTTGAAGATGCAACTAATATATATATGGAAGTACCGGCTGCAATCTGGGGAAGCATCCTTGCACCTTCAGCTATGTTTCATGCTCATCAGACTGGAGGTCATGTAAGTGGTAATGCGGCCTTAGGATCCTTTGCTGTAAGTGCTATAAGTGGATTTGAGTTTCATCTCTATCCTTTTGTAGGTGGCGTAGTATGTCAGGAAGTTTTACCTGCACCTCCTGAAATTGTAACTCCTGCTCCAGCTCCAAGACCTACTCCACCTGCTATGCCAGCACCTGCTCCAGCTCCAAGACCTACTCCACCTGCTATGCCAGCACCGGCACCAGCACCAGCACCTACTCCACCTGCTATGCCAGCACCGGCTCCAGCACCTGCACCTGCTCCAGCACCAAGGCCAATAGAAGAATGCCCACCTTGTCCTGTTCCATTGCCCTGTCCAGAGCCTACACCTTGTCCTCCCTGCCCGCAGCAGGAAACAGTAATCGAATATAAGCCATATCCAGTTAGGGTACCTGTTGTCGTTAAGAGCACAAGAACCCGTGTGATCTACCGTAAGGTAACAGTTAAGGAAAGGGCTAAGGAATGTAAGATTAAACCTGGTGTAATATTTGGTTGTATATGGGGTTGTAGCTGCAATTGCTCCCATGATTACATTGTTAGGCTATATAAGGTATGTGATGAGAGAAAAACTGAGCTGTTTTGTGAAAAAGTAGGACCATGTGGTTGCTTTGAATTTAAGGTACCATATGATGGTTGTTATATACTGAAGGTTTGCCCCGAGCGAACTTCCAGAAATAAAGACTGTTGCAAGCCTACACTTACATTAAAGAATGTGGGAGTTTCTAGTTTGGCAATAATAGATTAATAGATATGAGTTATAAAGTGGATTTTATTTAAGCAATTCATAGTAGTGGCTTAGGTAGTTATATTCATAGATAGCAGATATTTAAGGGGTGCTCCTTTGCTTGATAAAGGGCACTCCTTCACTTATAATGTAGTTTACTAGGATGTATATAAATCCTGATTTTTGTGTATGGTACCTTATGAATTAGAATAATAATATAAATAATTTAAAAGGAGGTCATATAATGGCAAAGGTTTATATTTTTCTTGCAGATGGTTTTGAGGAAATAGAAGCATTAACTGTGGTAGACTTGCTTCGTAGAGCAAGTGTTGAGATTCTCATGGTGTCTATAACAGGTGATTTGCAAGTTACTGGTGCACATAATATTACAGTATCAGCTGACACCCTATTCCATGAAGTTGATTTTAGTGATGCCGATTTGTTAGTTCTTCCTGGGGGAATGCCTGGTACAACCAGACTTATGGAACATGAGGGATTGGACAAGCTACTGCGAAGCTTCAATAAAGAAAAAAAGCATATCGCAGCCATATGTGCGGCTCCAAGTGTTCTTGGCAATAAAGGCATTTTATCTGGTAAGTCTGCAACCTGTTATCCTGGACTTGAGGATCAGTTAATAGGAAGTACAGTAATAGAGCGTGATGTGGTAGAGGATGATAATGTTATAACTTCTCAAGGTCTTGGCACTGCTATTGATTTTTCTCTTTCAATTATCAGCAAGTTATTGGATAAGAAGGAGGCAGAAAAGATAGCAGAATCAATTATGTATAAGCGCTATGAATAATCTTAATAACCATTATAAGCTTTTATTAGTTTGCGTAATGACAAAAGACAGATTAAGTTTGGAAGAGCCATAAGGGCATTTACAAAATCAGTTAATTCCCAAACAAGTGTTAATGACATGATGGATCCCACATAGATCATTACAATATAACATAAACGATATGTCTTAATGCTTGATATGCCAAATAAATATTCAACTGCCTTTTCACCAAAAAATGACCAGCCAATTAAAGTGGCTACGGCAAATGCTATTAAGGATATTCCCAGAATGTTTTGACCAAATGGAATTGTTTCAAAGGCAGCAGTGGTATACTCGGCAAAGGAATAACCCTCTAATGAAGTGGGGTTTTTTAGTAGGTTTGTGACAATTACAAGACCTGTTATGGCACACATAACAACAGTATCCCAAAAGGTTGCACTCATTGAGATGAGAGCTTGTCTTGAGGGATGAGAGGTTTTTGCTCCAGCAGCTGTAATGGCTGCAGAGCCAAGACCTGCTTCGTTTGTGAACAAGCCTCTAGCTATTCCATATCTGGTTGCGATTTTAAAGCTTCCACCTATAAAACCTCCTGTTACGGCAGCAGGTATTTTACTTGGTAAAAAGGCAGAGCGTATTATTACTTCTAATGCCGTAAGCAAGTAAGCTCGATTGATGACCAATATATTAATACATGAAAAGAGATAGAAAAAAGCCATAGATGGAACTAACTTGGTGCAGATTTTACCAATTGACCTTATTCCTCCTACGATAACCATTCCGACAAGTATAGCAAGAACCATCCCTACCACAGGCTCAGGAAATCCCCATAGGGTATTGAGAGTCTCTGTAACAGCTCTTGCTTGTGTGGAGCAACCAACACCGTATGAAGCTATAAGTGTAAATAAACAAAATATTTTTGCAAGCCATTTTTTATTCATACCATATTCCATGGCATACATGGGTCCACCACTATATGTTCCATTGGGATTTTTTTTTCTAAATAAAACCCCCAGAAAGCACTCTGCGTATGATGTGGCCATTCCCAGAATCCCCGTTAGCCAGCACCAGAATATGGCACCTGGCCCTCCCAAGGCAACTGCTGTTGATACCCCAACTATATTGCCTGTGCCAATGGTGGCTGCAAGAGTAGCAGATAAAGCTGCAAATCCACTAATATCACCCTTGGAAGATTTGTCAGGTCTTACTGATAATCTTATAGCTTTACCTATATGTTTTTGTATTCCTTTAAAGCGTAGAGTAAAGTATATATGTACACTGAATAAAAGAATAGGCATGGGAATACCCCATATAAACTGATTGAGGGATGTTAATATAGAAAGCATAATCAAACACTCCGAAATAAGGTTTATTAATATTATATGATAAGAAGTTTTAGGATAGTATTTTATTCAATTAAACCCAATAATAGATAGAAGATGCAAGAAATATAGGAAAAAGTGTTGACAAATGATGTAAAATGGAATATATTTACAGTAATCAAACAAAAAGGGAGGGTAAAACTTAATAAATGGAGGGAATGGATTTATTAATTAATACAAAATCATTGGAGGGTACAATTGAATATGGATATTATTATTTACCAAGTGAGATATGTAATAATATAATAATATCAGCTGGCGTTAGTGGAGCACAGACATCATATGCAGTAAAAAAAATAAGAAAAATGCTTATTAGAAAAAGGGAATCTATAGGTAGAATAATTCCCGCTCTTCTAAATTTAAACCAAGATATTATTACTTATTATTCTGGAGAACTGGCAGAATCAATAGTTTATGCGGCAAAAAGCAAAAAAGTCGTTGAGATTGCCATAGGTTATCCGAAAATACTTGTAATATCAGTTAATTAAACAAAATATAACATATTAAATAACCATTGGTTACAGGGACAATAATTACCATCATAATATTTACCTTGTCTGTTAACAATATCATTACAAGCAATTCAAGAACAAAAATCACCTGCGGTGAAAATTTCAACTAGGGTGGAAAATCACTTAAGGGGAATTATATAAACCGCTGAACCTACAATGATGATTTTGTTAATTGATTGCTTTGATAATCCAAACGGAGGTGAATAATAATGGCAAATAACAATAGTGGTTCCAACAGATTAGCAGTTCCTCAAGCAAAAGAAGCACTTAATCGCTTTAAGATGGAAGTAGCTAACGAACTAGGTGTTCCTTTAAAACAAGGTTATAATGGCGATTTAACAAGTAGAGAAAATGGTTCTGTTGGTGGTGAAATGGTTAGACGTATGATACGTAGCCAGGAGCAAGCTATGTCAGGTCAGACTGGACAACAACAATAATAATCTGGCTTATGCCAACAAAGTACAAAGACATCACTGGATTTGCAGTGATGTCTTTTAACGTGAGAAAAATTTGACAATTTGTAAATAGTGACAGGTACCATTGGCATCTTGTAAATAGTGGCCAGGTACAGTTGATAATTTGTAAATAGTGTCAGGCAACATTTATGGTTTGTGAATTTTAGGTCTTACAATATTTTCTTTTCAAATGTCCGTACTATATGTTAAAATAAACGGGTAATTGTATTGTAAATTAAATAGCACATAAATATAATATATATAATAAAGCTATAAAAAAGAAAGGAACATAATAATGGGTAAATATTTTGGTACAGATGGTTTTCGTGGAGAGGCTAATGTAGACTTAACAGTTGAACATGCATACAAGGTGGGAAGATTTTTAGGTAATTATTACAGCAAGAATCATAAGGCTAATATAGTAATAGGCAAGGATACCAGACGATCCAGTTATATGTTTGAATATTCCCTTGTTGCTGGACTTACGGCAAGTGGAGCAGACGTATATCTTCTACATGTTACTACTACTCCCAGTGTATCCTATGTAGTTAGGACAGAAGGATTTGATTGCGGTATTATGATTTCTGCAAGCCATAACCCTTATTATGATAATGGAATAAAGATAATTAATGGAAGCGGAAGTAAACTAGAGGCTGAGATAGAAGATCTTATTGAATCTTACATAGATAGTGAGGCTGACACTATTCCACTTGCAACCAGAGAAAATATTGGAAAAACCGTAGATTATGCTATTGGAAGGAATCGTTATATTGGATATCTGATTTCTTTAGCTACCCGTTCATTCCAAGGAAAAAGGGTAGGCCTTGACTTGGCAAACGGTTCTGCAACTTCTGTTGCAAAAGGTGTGTTTGATGCAATTGGAGCCAAAACCTTTGTTATCAACAGTGAGCCTGATGGGACCAATATTAATAGAAACTGTGGCTCCACCTATATGAAAGATTTGCAGAAATTTGTTGTGGATAATAATCTTGATGTGGGTTTTGCTTATGATGGAGATGCAGATAGATGTTTAGCCGTAGATGAAAATGGAAATATTATAAATGGTGACCTTATCATGTACATTTGTGCAGTGTACATGAAGGAAAGAAATGACTTAGCCAATAATACTCTTGTTACTACAATAATGTCCAATATGGGACTGTACGAAGCACTTGACCGTAAGGGGATTGACTATGTGCAGACTGCTGTTGGTGACAAATATGTATATGAGAATATGTTAGAAAACGGACATTCCTTAGGAGGAGAGCAATCTGGACATATAATATTTAGCAAGCATGGTGCCACAGGAGACGGCATCTTAACCTCATTAAAAATCATGGAGGTTATGCTTGAAAGTAAAATGTCCTTATCGCAGCTGTGTAAAGATGTTAAGATCTTTCCTCAGGTTTTAAAAAATGTATATGTTAAGGATAAGGCTGCTGTTAAGGAAGATATTGTTATAGGTCAATTGATTGATAAGCTTTCAAAAGACCTTGGTAAAGACGGTAGGATTCTTGTCAGAGAAAGTGGCACCGAGCCAGTAATTCGTGTTATGGCAGAAGCCAAAACAGAAGAATTATGTAATAGGACTGTAAATCAAATTGTCGAAATGATACAAGAACAGGGTCATGTTATTAGTGACTAAAGGGATATTTGCCTAAAAATAAATTATAGTATTTACTTATCTACTGTGTTATAATATACTAATGTAAAATTGTCTGTTAAAATTAGGCATAATGTACTATCTATTGTGGCTATAGTATAAGACTTAAACCACACTACAATAGATAAAGTACATAATACAAGGAGGAAACATTAATGAGTTTACAGGTTGAAAGATTAGAGAAAAACATGGCAAAGCTTACAATAGAGGCTTCTGCAGAGGAATTTGAAAAGGCCATACAGAAAGCATATAATAAGAATAAAAAAAATATAAATGTTCAGGGCTTTCGTAAAGGAAAGGCACCCCTTGCAATTATAGAGAAGATGTATGGTATCGAGATATTTTATGAGGATGCGGCAAATGAAATTATACCATTTGCATATGAAGAAGCAGCTCGTGATAGTGAATTGGAGATAGTATCAAGACCAGAAATTGACGTGGTTCAGATTGAAAGAGGAAAACCATTTATATTTACGGCAGAAGTTGCTGTTAAGCCTGAGGTAACTTTAGGCGAATATAAGGGAATTGAAGTAGAGAAGAAGGATGTTACAGTTTCTGATGAAGAAGTTATGAGTCGCATTGAAAGAGAACTGGAGCAGAATTCAAGAATGTTGACAATAGATGACAGACCAATCCAAAAGGATGATATTGCTGTTATAGACTTTGAAGGGTTTGTAGATGGTAATCCATTTGAAGGTGGTAAGGGAGAGGGATATTCATTAACTATAGGTTCCAACTCTTTTATTGATAACTTTGAAGAACAACTAATAGGTAAGTCTGTAGGAGAAGAGGTTGATGTAAATGTTACCTTCCCTGAGGAGTACCATGCTAAGGATTTGGCTGGAAAACCAGCACTATTCAAGGTGAAAATCAATGAAATCAAGAAGAAGGAACTACCACAGCTTGATGATGATTTTGCTCAGGATGTATCTGAGTTTGATACCTTGGATGAATATAAGGAAAATATTAGGGCTACAATAAAGGAAGATAAAGAGAAGGAATTAAAGACAGCTAAGGAAAATGAAATTGTTGACAAGATTATAGAGAATGCTACAATGGACATTCCTGAACCTATGATAGAAGCCCATGTGGGACAGATGGCTGATGATTTTGCCCAGAGAATACAATTTCAGGGACTTACTGTAGAGCAATATTTCCAGTTTACAGGTATGGATTCCAAGAAGTTTTTAGAAAGTCTTAGACCTCAGGCCCTAAAACGTATTCAGAGCAGACTAGTTCTTGAGGCAATAGTAAAGGCAGAGAATATTGAAGTCACTGAAGAAGAGCTAGAGAAGGAATTAACAGAAATGGCTACAATGTATAAGATGGATATAGAGAAATTAAAAGAAATGATTGGAGATAAAGAAGAAGAAAACATCAAAACAGATATCGCAGTTCAAAAGGCAGTTGATTTTGTTCTAGTTGAGTCTAAAGAAGTGTAAATTCTATTCTAGTCATTAGCATTTTTGATAAATTAAAAAGGAGGATAACAAGATGAGTTTAGTGCCTTATGTTATTGAACAAACCAGTCGTGGTGAGAGAAGTTATGATATATTTTCTAGACTACTCAAAGAAAGAATTGTTTTCCTTGGTGAGGAAGTAAATGATACTACTGCCAGCTTAATTGTGGCGCAGTTACTTTTCTTAGAATCTGAAGATCCTGGAAAGGATATTAATTTCTATATTAATAGCCCAGGTGGATCTGTATCAGCAGGCTTTGCAATATATGATACTATGAATTACATCAAATGTGATGTATCAACTATATGTATCGGTATGGCTGCAAGTATGGGAGCATTCCTACTAGCAGGCGGTACAAAAGGGAAACGTTTTGCCTTACCTAATGCTGAAATTATGATTCATCAGCCTTCAGGCGGTGCAAGAGGTCAGGCGTCAGACATTAAGATTGTTGCAGACAACATAATTAAAACCAGAAAAAAGATTAACGAAATATTAGCTGCAAATACAGGTAAGCCTCTTGAAGTTATTGAAGTGGATACTGAAAGAGATTTTTATATGAGTGCAGATGAAGCACAGAAGTACGGTATTATTGATGGTATATTATCTAGCAGATAAGATCGGTGCATTTGCAGGATAAAGAGAATGAGGTGAATAGGCAATGGCAGGAAAAGTAGATGACAGAAAGCAACTTAGATGTTCTTTTTGTAATAAAACACAAGACCAAGTTAGAAAACTGATTGCCGGACCGGGAGCATATATCTGTGATGAATGTATAGAAATATGTAGTGAAATCATTGAAGAAGAGTTTGATGGAGAGCCGATTATAGATACAGATATTAATCTGTTGAAACCAGCCGAGATTAAGAGCTTCTTGGATCAGCATGTAATTGGTCAGGAAGAAGCAAAAAAGGTATTATCTGTAGCGGTATATAACCACTATAAGAGGGTATTGGCAGAAAGGGATTTGGATATTGAACTTCAAAAAAGTAATATCCTAATGATTGGTCCTACGGGTTCAGGAAAGACGTATTTGGCTCAGACTTTAGCAAAACTTCTTAATGTACCCTTTGCAATCGCTGATGCAACAGCCTTAACTGAGGCAGGTTATGTTGGAGAGGATGTAGAAAATATTCTCTTAAAAATCATTCAGGCTGCAGACTTTGATATTGATCGTGCACAATATGGCATTATTTATATCGATGAGATTGATAAAATAACAAGAAAATCTGAAAACACCTCTATTACTAGGGATGTATCAGGTGAGGGTGTTCAACAAGCTCTACTTAAGATATTAGAAGGAACAATAGCATCAGTTCCGCCTCAAGGTGGCAGGAAACATCCACATCAAGAATTTATACAGATAGATACAACTAATATTCTGTTTATATGTGGAGGAGCTTTTGATGGACTAGAAAAAATAATAGAGTCTAGAATTGGTCAAAAGTCTATTGGATTTAATGCATTTATTACTGAAAAAGACAAGAATAATATTGGTGAATTGTTCCGTCAGGTTATGCCACAGGACTTAGTCAAATATGGTATGATACCTGAGTTCGTGGGTCGTGTCCCAGTATGTGTAGCTTTGGATGCTCTTGATGAAGAAGCACTTACTAAAATACTTACTGAGCCAAAGAATGCCATAACAAAGCAGTATAAAAAGCTGTTTGAGTTAGACGGTGTTGAGCTGGAGTTTGAAGATGGTGCAATTGAGGAAATAGCTAAAAAGAGCTTTAAGAGAAAGATAGGTGCAAGGGGACTTCGTGCTATTATGGAGACAGCCATGATGGATACAATGTACGATATTCCATCCAATGAAAATGTTATCAAATGTATAATTACACGGGAAGTCATACAAGGATTAGAAAAACCTAAGCTTATTATTACTGAAGATGGCGTGGTTAAAAAACCTACCGTAAAACGAACAACAAAAAAGAGCAAGGGCGAAACTGCCTAGTAATTTTAGATGAACTTAAAAGTGGGTAATCGGGTCCTTCTTGTACTTTACTTTGTGCATTAGGACCTAGATTGCTCATTTTATATTATTATGTGAAATTCGAAGGGAGGTAAAGAGATGATAATAAAGAATGTAAGCCTTGAGACAGTATGTGGTATTACTAGTAAACTTCCTGAGAATGATAAGCCTGAGGTGGCATTTGCAGGAAAATCCAATGTAGGGAAATCGTCCTTGATTAATTCCCTTATGAATAGGAAGGCTTTAGCAAGAACTTCTTCACAACCTGGTAAAACCCAGACTATTAATTATTACAATATTAATGATGCTTTGTATTTTGTTGACCTTCCTGGTTATGGTTACGCAAAGACTTCAGAAGCAATCAGGAGAAAATGGGGCAAGATGGTGGAGAACTTCCTAATGAATTCAAAGCAACTTAAGGCAATATTTTTATTGATTGATATTAGGCATGAGCCTTCAATGAACGATAAGAATATGTATGACTGGATTGTATATCATGGCTTTTTGCCTGTTATTGTGGCTACCAAACTAGACAAGATAAGAAGAAGCCAGATACAAAAACATATAAAGATGATAAAAGATGGACTGGGAGCTGGTCCCGATACAAAAATATTCCCCTTCTCGTCATTGACGAAACAGGGGAAGGAAGAGATTTTAGAATATATAGATTTGATTTGCCAAGTATAATCTTATAGCAGTAAAGCCATTAGATAGGCATATACATCGGAACTTTTTTCTTTCCAGTTATTACACATGGAGATAGCTTCTTCTTCTGTGGGGACACTAAGGGTTAAATCAATTATACGAGTGCCCCTTTCTATTACACTAAGTCTAACGGAGAATTCTCCTTTTTTCACCTGGGTATAATCAGCAGGAGATGATACCTCTTCATGTAATTCATATTTATTTTGGGTGAGATATTGGTCGATGTCATCTTTAATCCCCGGTGAAATCTTATTGTCAAAGAAGAGTAGGGACTCTTTTCCGCTATCAGTTATTCGATAAAGTGAACTGTTCCTTATGGTTTTTGCTTCAATGAATTCATCATCCAATAGCTCGGAGATAGTTCTTTGAATATTAAAGTAATTGGTATATTCCTTTTCCAGTATAAATGATGTCAACTGTGCATTGGTTAAAGGAAAATTAACCCTACTGAGAGTATAGAGAATCATTAATTTATATAACAAAAAAGCATCTGACTGCATAAAATACACCTCCTTAGGTTACTTAAGCATAATGTTTTCCCTGCCAGGAATCTAACTCCTTCATAGTACGGTGTAGGGTATTTAATACTAGCTTCTTATTACTACTCCAAAGAGGAGCAAGTAGAAGCTTTTTAGGACCATCACCGGTAAGTCGGTGGATAACCAACCCCTTTGGTAAGTGTTCCAGACAGGTGATGATGAGTTCTATATAATCATTCATTGATAAGGTATATGAAAGTTTATTTTCCAAATAAAGCTGCCCCAGTTCTGTCCCTTTAAGGATATGAAGAAGCTGAAGTTTTATTCCGGATACAAGGCCATCATCATGGAGTTTGCCTATATATGTCATAGTCTTTAAGATATCATCTTTTGTTTCATTTGGCAAGCCGAGAATAGTATGGACAATAACAGTAATTCCTATGGTATGAAGCCTCCAAACAGCATCTTCAAAAACAGGAAGTTCATATCCCCGCCGCATCCATTTTGCTGTATCTTTATGGATTGTCTGAAGACCAAGCTCTATCCAAACTGGCTTCTTAGTGTTTAGATCCTTTAACAAAGAAAGAACCTTATCAGATAGGCAATCCGGTCTTGTAGCAATTGATAAAGCAACAATATCCGGATGGTTTATGGCTTGGTTATAAATTTTTTCTAAATATTCTATAGGAGCATAGGTATTGGTAAAGGCTTGAAAATATGCAATGTATTCTATATCCATGTTTGCTGGAAGTTTGTCTATTATTAGATTCTTTGCTTTCTCAATCTGGTCTGTTATGGACAAATTAGAAGGTGCGGCAAAATCACCAGAACCCCCATTACTGCAAAATATACAGCCCCTACTATCTAGGGTACCATCTCGATTAGGGCAGCTCATACCGCCATTTAGAGATAGCTTATATAGTTTTTTACCGAAGGTTTTCTTTAATTCATAATCTAGGGAGTGATATGGCTTTTCATTCCAAAACTTTTTAATATACTTTTTATCTGACATAGAGATTGACACCCCCTTACTATATAATTATAGACTAATTTTCAATATATTTCATTACAGCTGTACTGACCGTATCACAAAGTCTTTTATCAAAAGGTTCCGGTAGAATATTATTTTCTGATAAATCCTTATCTGAGACTAGACTGGCAATTGCTTTAGCTGAAGCTAGCTTCATACTTTCTGTTATTTGTCTAGCATGGCCTTTTAATGCACCTTTAAAGATACCCGGAAATGCTAATACATTATTAACCTGATTAGGAAAGTCTGAACGACCTGTTGCCACAATTCTGGCACCACCCTTTTTTGCTTCCTCTGGCATTATTTCCGGTGTGGGATTTGCCAGTGCAAATACAATGGCATCCTTATTCATAGTTGAGATCATTTCCCTAGTTACGATGTTTGGAGCAGATACACCTATAAAAATATCAGCACCCTTAAGTGCATCCTTTAAATCTCCTTTTTGATTTTTATGATTTGTTATATTTAGTATTTGTTTTTGTATAGGATTAAGATTTGGATATCCTGAGGAGAGGATGCCATGAATATCACAAATAATGATGTCTTTAAAACCATAGCTATGTAATAGCTTTGTAATGGCAATTCCTGCTGACCCAGCACCATTAATAACAAGCCTGACATCTTCCTTTGCTTTTCTGATAATCTTTAGGCTATTGATAAGGCCTGCTAATACTACTATAGCAGTTCCGTGCTGGTCATCATGAAATACTGGGATGTCAAGGAGCTCTTTTAACTGTTCTTCGATGTAGAAACACTTGGGAGCGGAGATGTCCTCTAAGTTTATGCCTCCAAAGGCAGGGGCGATATTTATAATTGTACTTATTATGTCCTCGGTATTTTGAGTATCTAAGCAGATAGGCACAGCGTTAACTCCAGCAAAATCTTTGAAAAGAACAGCCTTTCCCTCCATAACAGGCAGGGCAGCGTAAGGACCAATATTCCCTAGGCCAAGAACAGCACTTCCATCAGTTATAACTGCAATTGTATTGGACTTTATAGTGTAATCATAGGCTACTTCAGGGTTTTGGGCTATCTTCTTGCAGGGGGCGGCAACACCGGGAGTGTAGGCTAAGGCTAGTTCCTCTTTGCTACTTACTTGACACTTTGAAGTAATCTCCAGCTTTCCTTGCCATTGTTTATGTAACAACAGGGACTTGTCATTGACATCCATTATTATTCACCTCGTATTTTATTTATAGTTATAATAGCACCGGGTAGATTTGAAAGCAAGTAATAGATAAAAAGCAAAAATGAAAATAATTTACAATATGAAAAAAATAGTGTATAATGGAATAACAAAATTATGAATAGGCTATCTTTCGTGTATTTTCTATATCATATCTCCCCCATATTCCATTCAAACAAGAATTCAAGAAATTATCAAAGGAGCTGAATTTATGGATAATCAGTATAACTCTATGACTCTTGTTAAATTACGAGAGCATGCTAAAGAAAAAGGGATGAAAAACATTACTTCCCTAAAAAAAAGTGAATTAATCGAAGCACTGAATAATTATGATTTAAATAACAGCAGCCAGGAGGAAAAGGCTACAGTAGATAAGGAAGAAATTACTACTAAAACAGACAGGAAAAATACAAACCATTCGGATATGGAACAGCTCGATAGTGGTGAGACTAAGGAAGGGATTCTTGAAGTATTACCGGATGGATATGGTTTCATAAGATGTGATAATTATCTTCCTGGAGAAAATGATGTCTATGTTTCACCTGCCCAAATAAGAAGGTTTAATCTTAAAACCGGTGATATTGTTATGGGAAACACAAGAGTCAAGAGCCAAAACGAAAAATTCTCTGCACTTTTATTTATTAAATCTGTAAATGGATTTAATCCAAATGAAGCACAGAGAAGGCCAAAATTTGAAGATTTAACTCCGATTTTTCCCAATGAGCGGATACATTTGGAAACACCTGGTGGTGGAGTTGCTATGAGAATGGTAGATTTAATTTCTCCTATCGGTAAAGGACAAAGGGGCATGATTGTATCCCAACCAAAGGCAGGAAAAACAACCCTCTTAAAACAAATAGCCAAAGCAGTAACCAGGAATCATCCTGAGATGAAATTACTTATCCTTCTGATTGACGAAAGACCTGAGGAAGTAACCGATATCAAGGAATCTATTGAAGGAAAGAACGTTGAAGTTATATATTCAACATTTGATGAGCTACCGGATAATCATAAAAGAGTATCGGAAATGGTAATAGAAAGAGCAAAACGCTTAGTAGAACATAAGCAGGATGTTATTATTTTGTTAGATAGTATTACAAGACTGGCAAGAGCTTATAATCTCACTGTACAACCCAGTGGTAGAACTTTATCAGGTGGACTTGATCCAGCAGCCCTCTACATGCCTAAGAGATTCTTTGGCTCTGCTAGAAATATGAGAGAGGGAGGAAGCTTAACCATCTTGGCAACAGCCTTAGTGGAAACAGGTAGCCGTATGGATGATGTAGTGTTTGAAGAGTTCAAGGGTACAGGTAATATGGAACTGGTTCTTGATAGAAGTCTATCTGAAAAACGGATTTTCCCTGCTATTGATTTGCCAAAGTCCAGTACAAGAAGAGAGGACTTACTTCTTGAACAACATGAATTAGAGGCTTCATATCTTATTAGAAAAGCATTAAATAGTATGAAATCAGATGAAGCCCTGGAGAGAATTATTGAGATGTTTATAAGAACCAAAACTAATGAAGACTTTATTCAAATAATCAAGAAAACCAAAATTGTTTTTTAGGTATTGCAATGAAAAACAAGCTGTGATATAATTAGTAAGCTGTTTATTAGTAAGAATAATTATATGGATTAATATAATAAAGCTAATAAGATTAGATTTGTAGTGAAGAGGTGAAATCATGAAGACAGATATCCATCCAAAATATTTTCAGGCGAAAGTAGTATGCAACTGTGGGAATGAGTTTGTTACAGGATCAACCAAGGAAGACATCCGTGTTGAGATATGTTCAAAATGCCATTCTTTCTATACTGGTCAGCAAAAGGCTGCTACAGCCCGTGGAGCGATCGAGAAATTCAATCGTAGGTATGGTATTAACCAAGATAAATAGAGAAAATAATAAAGTGTTAAAGGTTGGGTTGAGGTTTATTTCCTCAACCTAATTTTAAATACCTTAAAAAATGTATTTTATTATAATGACTTTTTATGGTACAATATAAGCTAGAGTTTTACCTATAAACTATTTTTACGAAAGGTTTGGGATTAATATGAAACCATCCGGTATTGGGGGTATGGCTGCTATCGAAGGCGTTATGATGAGAAATAAGGATGAGTATGCCATAGCAGTTCGTAAACCAGACAATGAAATAATAATAGAGAAGACAGAGCATAAGAGCTTTTCAGACAAGGTTAAATTATTTAAGTTGCCGATTTTTAGAGGTATGTTGTCATTTGTCGACTCAATGGTAATCGGCTTGAAAGTAATAAGCTTTTCATCTAGCTTTATTGAAGAAGAAGAGAAAGATCAAAAGGAGAATAAAGAGGAATCAGGAAAAGTTAGTGCCTTACTTATGTTTTTTGCTGTCTTAGTCTCTCTTGTGGTATCGATTTCCTTATTCATGGTACTTCCTGTGTTGATTTCAAGCTTTTTTACAAGATGGATTGAAAGTATTTTCCTTTTATCCTTAATGGAGGGTATTCTTAGACTTTTGATTTTTATTGGATATATTATACTTGCCTCAAGAATGACAGAGATCAAAAGAATGTTTATGTATCATGGTGCAGAGCATAAGACAATTAATTGCCTTGAGAATGGTTTTGAACTTAACCTAGAAAATGTCAAGTGGCAATCAAAGACTCATAAACGTTGTGGTACCAGCTTCATGCTCTTTGTTATGTTAATAAGCCTAGTGCTCTTTGTTATTATTAGACCAGAGACACTTTTATGGAGAATTCTTTCAAGGATTCTATTGGTTCCTATAATAGCAGGTGTATCATATGAATTTATACGACTGGCAGGAAAAACAAATAACCCGGTTATGAACATCTTAAGTAAGCCTGGCATATGGATGCAGGCTCTTACAACTAAGGAACCCGATGATGATATGATAGAGGTGGCAATCCAATCAGTGGACGCTGTATTTAACTGGAGAGAGTTTTTGGCTGAGGTTACTGAAACTGTAAAGGATGAAGCAGATATAACTGACGATACTAAGAAATCCAAGAGAGTAAAAAAAGACTCTTCAATTAAGGATAAAGAATCGGCAAAAAAAGAATATGCGGCTGCAAATGAAATTCTTATAGCAAGCCCTAAGATTGATTATGAAGAGGAAGATGATGAAATATTAAGGGCTCTTGATAAATATCTTGATTTTGATGAGGAAAAATAATAGCCTTAAGATGGAGGCCTTAGATTAATAATATGAGTACTTATAAGGAATTATTGCTATCCGCACAAAAGATTCTTAAAGCTAATGGGATAGCAGATGCCGAATTAGATGCATGGTATCTGCTAGCCCATGTTTTTGGATTGAGTAGATCGGAATTCTTTCTTCATGGACATGAGGAAGGATCTGAAGAAAAAGCTTTATTATATAATGAACTAGTTGAGGTTCGGTCAAGTCACATTCCCCTTCAGCATATTATTGGAACCCAGGAGTTTATGGGTCTAGAGTTTGATGTAGATGAAAATGTCCTGATTCCTAGGCAGGATACTGAAATTCTTGTGGAAGAGGTAATGACTGTATCTAATGATAAAAATGTTTTGGATTTGTGTACTGGATCAGGATGTATCATTATATCCCTTGCTAAGTTAGGGAATATTAAGAAGGCAGTTGGAGTGGATATATCAAAAAAAGCATTGAAAATAGCAAAAAGAAATGCTGAAAAGTTAAATGCCAATGTAACATTTATTTGCAGTGATTTATTTGAGAAGATTCAGGAAAAATTTGATATAATAGTATCAAATCCGCCTTATATAAGATCGGCTGATATTTTTAACTTAATGCCTGAGGTACGAGATCACGAACCAAAGCTGGCTCTTGATGGTGGTGTAGATGGGCTAACTTTTTACGAAAAGATTATAAGTAAACTGGATAGATTTCTTAATCCCCATGGTTATGTATTCTTTGAGATAGGCCATGACCAAGGAGAAGATATCTGTAATATGTTAGAAGATGCAGGTTTTGTTGATATATATATTAAGAAGGACTTAGGTGGATTTGACAGGGTAGTATGTGCTAAATGGCACATTTAGATTAATGGAGGAATGATTTATGTTTGATCGTTTAGAAGATATTCTGATACGATATAGGGAAATTGAACAAGAGTTATTAGACCCCAATGTGGTTAGTGACCCGGAAAGATATAAAAACCTTATGAAGGAACAAGCCAGTTTATCAGATATCGTTGAAAAATATCTTGAGTATAAGGAAGCACAAAAGACTGTTGAAGACAGCCTAGAGA
This sequence comes from Clostridiales bacterium, assembly GCA_012518935.1. Lineage (GTDB taxonomy): Bacteria > Bacillota > Clostridia > Lachnospirales > Lachnospiraceae > Mobilitalea. The sequence continues at coordinate 17,431 of JAAYRE010000112.1, read as the reverse complement.
TGCTTAACGAAGAAAGTGATGAAGAGATTCGTGAGCTTGCAAGAGAAGAATTAAATGAGAACAAGCAAAAAATTGAAGATATAAGTGAGGAACTTAAAATTTTATTACTGCCTAAGGACCCTAATGACCATAAGAATGTTATCGTTGAAATTAGGGGCGGTGCCGGTGGCGATGAAGCAGCATTATTTGCAGCTGAATTATATCGTATGTATGTTATGTATGCTGAACGCAATCGCTGGAAGATAGATATGATGAACTTAAATGAGAACGGAATTGGCGGATTTAAGGAAGTAATCTTTGCCATTAACGGTAAAGGGGCATATTCCAAGCTAAAATATGAGAGCGGGGTTCATCGTGTTCAGCGTGTTCCTGTAACAGAGTCAGGGGGAAGAATTCATACATCAACTGCAACAGTAGCAATCATGCCTGAAGCCGATGAAGTTGATATTGAGCTTGATTTATCTGAATGCAAATTTGATGTATTTAGATCCTCAGGTAATGGTGGACAAAGTGTAAATACAACAGACTCTGCTGTTAGGTTAACTCATATTCCAACTGGAATCGTAATCTCTTGCCAAGATGAAAAATCCCAATTAAAGAACAAGGATAAGGCAATTAAGATTCTACGTTCCAGGTTATACGAATTAGAATTGGAGAAAGCACAAAGTGCTGAAGCTGAGGCAAGAAAAAGCCAGATTGGTACAGGAGACCGTTCAGAAAAAATCAGGACCTATAATTTCCCCCAGGGACGGATAACAGATCATAGAATAAAGCTTACTGTCCATCAGATGGAAAATGTATTAAATGGAGATCTTGATGAGATAATTGATAGCCTGATTGCGGCAGACCAAGCTGCAAAGCTTAGTAATATGCAAGAGGAAGAATAATATGAAATTACCTACGGTAATAAGCAGTATGAATAACATACAGATTAAGAATTTAACCCTGTTACAAAAGAAGGCAAAAGCCCGAAAGGAACAGGGTTTGTTTGTCGTTGAAGGTATAAAGATGTTTCAGGAAGCAAGAGAATCTGGACTGCTGGTTAAAACCTATATGTCTGAAAGTTTTTATCAAGATATGCTTGATAAACCTGAGTTTTTTAGGGGGCTTGAATTTGAACTGGTAACTGATAGTGTGCTGAAGCAAGTAAGTGATACCATGACTCCCCAAGGAATTATAGGAACTGTGAAGAGACTAGAATATAGTGTTGAAGAGATGCTTAAAGTAAAGGAGCCTTTTCTCCTTCTGTTAGAGGATATCAGAGACCCTGGAAATCTTGGCACTATTATTCGTACTGCAGAAGGAGCTGGTGTAACAGGGATTATACTTAACAAAACCTGTGCAGACATTTTGCAACCTAAAGTGGTTAGATCAACAATGGGCTCAATTTATAGAGTTCCTTTTTATGAAACAGATGATCTTATATCATTTATTACTAGGTTAAAAACCCATGGGTTTAAAATCTTTGCAGCTCATTTATCAGGGCATATGTATGATACAGAAGGAAGTTTCTTAGGAAAATGCGGACTCCTTATAGGAAATGAAGCCCAGGGTCTGTCGGAGGATGTGGCGAGGTTGGCGGACAATTTAATCAGAATACCTATGGAAGGACAAGTAGAGTCCTTAAATGCAGCTATTGCAGCAGCCATACTTATGTACGAAGCCGCAAGGCAGAGAAGAGCAGCTGATGAGATTAAGAAAGAATAAATACATTTTGATTAAAATATAATTAGAAAACAAGGGAATCTATTGTATATACGCAGATCTTTATATAAAATAGAAGTATCAGTAAAAGAAAGGGGGGAAGAAAGGATGGTAAATTCAATAGCATGGCTTATCTTATTGGCGTTTTTGATTTTAGTAGAATTTGTTACCCTTGGACTGACAACCATATGGTTTGCAGGGGGAGCTTTGGTGGCTTTTATAGTATCATTGTTCTATGATAACTTGCTTTTGGAAGTTATATTATTCCTTGTAGTTTCCCTAGCGTTATTATTCTTTACGAGACCAATTGTTAAAAGATATTTTAATAGTACCCGTGTTAAGACAAATTATGAAGCAGTAATCGGAATGGAAGCATTAGTTACGACTAGGATTGATAATATCAATTCCACTGGACTTGCTACTGTAAACGGTCAAGAGTGGACAGCCAGATCAGTTGATGGATCAATTATTGAAGAAGGAACCAAAGTAGTTATTGAGAGTATCTCAGGAGTAAAGTTAATGGTGAGAAAGAAGGAGGTATAGTTATGCCCGAAGTAATTATTGTTATTTTTGCAATATTAATACTACTAATTCTTGCATCTTGTGTTAAAATCGTTCCTCAGGCTACTGCATATATACTTGAACGTCTAGGTGGATACCAGGCCACATGGGAAGTGGGGTTACATATCAAACTACCCTTAATTGATAAAGTGGCAAAAAAAGTGTTATTAAAGGAACAGGTGGCTGATTTTGCTCCGCAGTCAGTAATAACCAAGGACAATGTAACTATGAAGATTGATACTGTTGTATTCTTTCAGATTACAGATCCAAAGCTTTACGCCTATGGTGTGGAGAACCCCATAATGGCTGTGGAGAACCTGACAGCAACTACACTTCGAAATATTATCGGTGATCTGGAACTGGATGATACCTTAACTTCAAGAGAGACCATTAATACCAAGATGAGAACCATCTTAGATGAAGCTACAGATCCTTGGGGAATAAAGATTAATAGAGTAGAACTTAAGAACATTATACCACCTGTGGCTATTCAGGATGCTATGGAGAAGCAGATGAAGGCTGAAAGAGAGCGTAGGGAATCTATAATTAACGCTGAGGGTCAGAAAAAATCAGCAATTCTTGTGGCAGAAGGAAAGAAGCAATCGGCAGTTCTTGAGGCAGAGGGTGAGAAATTAGCAGCAATTCTTCGTGCTGAAGCTAAGAAGGAAGCCATGATTAGAGAAGCTGAAGGTGAAGCTGAGGCGATTTACCAGATTCAAAAAGCTCGTGCTGAGGGTATTCGTTATCTTAAGGAAGCAGATCCAACAACCGCAGTACTACAGCTAAGAAGTATGGAGGCTTTTGAAAAAGCCGCAGATGGTAAAGCAACAAAGATTATTATTCCATCTGAGATACAAGGTATAGCAGGGCTAGCCAAATCCTTAACCGAGGTTGTTAAAGAAGACTAGCTTATAAGGTTTATTATTAGAATCAGTAGATTAGGATGCCATAGATATGTATAATTCGTATCCAGGCATCCTATATTATTAATCATATTTTAAGGGAATCTTAAGATAAATAAGCTTGAATTATATCATGTAAATGGTATAGTATTTTTATAAAGTAGACAAGTAAAAGAATTACAAGTCCAGGATTTAAGTATAGGTGAGAGAAATGTCAAAATTCAAAAAACTTATAATGTCTCCATATTTAACCATTGCTCTATTTGCTTTGAAGATGATGATATATTATATATTAATTGATGTTAATCGCATGGAGCTTATTCTTATTATCATAAGTATGGCAGTATGGGGAATAATATATGTTTGCTTTGGCAGATGTGGATTAAAAAGAAAAAGGAGTATATTTCTTCTGGTATATACTTTATTAAGCTTATTAATGTTTGCTGATACCATGTATTATAATTACTATAATCAGACAGTATCTGTCCGTCAGCTTTGGCAGGCAAAGAGTGTAACTGCAGTACCTGATAGTTTTATAGCTACTCTTATACCAGCAAGTTTTTTACTCTTTATAGATATACCCTTTGTATATTATTCTTTTAAGAGTTACTCTGAGAAGTATAATGACATAAAGCTAATATTTAATAAGAAAATCAGGTATTCAATCTATGGGCTTACATTATTCCTTATAATGATGTTGATAAATCCATCCCAATCCTTAGCTGTTGCAAGGGTAAAAAACACAGAGTTTTTTACCAACCATGTAGGTGATATATGTGAAATTATTGCTGATAACTTTACTAAGGGAAAGATGGATGAGGAAGAAATCTTAGAGGTACTAGATGATAATAATAATGGGGTAGAGTCGCCAAAATACAATGGTATTGGACAAGAAATGAATCTCATAGTTATTCAACTGGAGGCCATGCAAGATTTTGTAATAAATAGCCTTTATAATGGTCAAGAGATTACCCCCAACCTAAACAAATTAATAGCAAAGGATAGCCTATATTTTGATAACTATTATTCCAATACAGGTAAGGGAAATACTGCTGATGCTGAATTTACCAGTCTTAATAGCTTGTATCCATTAATAGATGGAGAAATCTATCGTCTGTATGAGGATAACACTTTTAATGGACTGCCATGGTTAATGAGGGATCAAGGTTATAGGTCATTTGCAGTTCATGGCTATGAGGGGGAGTTCTGGAACAGAGAAGCTGCATATCCATATCAGGGTTTTGAGGATTATATTAGTATGGAAGACTTAGACCAAACTGAAATCATCGGTATGGGAATATCAGATAAATCTATGTTTAAGCAACTAATTCCAATATTGAAGGAACAAGAGGATCCCTTTTTTACATTTGTAATAACTTTATCTAATCACCATCCATTTTTTCTCGATGAGCAGTATAGAAGCCTAGATTTGTTGGAAGAGGACAGAGAAACAAAGTTTGGTGATTACTTGCAGACAGTTCGTTATACTGATGAAGCAATCGGACAGTTTATAGATGATTTAAAGGCATCAGGTTTATATGACAATACAGTGATAGCTCTTTACGGGGATCATCATGGTCTAAATTGTGGCATGGATGATGTTAATGAAAGGGTAAGTGAGTTTATTGGTAGAAGATATGATTATGATGAGATGTTAAATGTTCCCATGATTATACATGTTCCTGGTAGCAATATAGGGGAAGTAATACAAACCACAGGGGGACAGATAGATTTTTTACCTACTATTGCAAACATTATGAATCTTACCTTGGATAACACTATGATATTAGGCCAGGACATTGCTAATGCCCAGGAAGGATTTGTGGCCTTTACCACCTATATTTTCGAAGGCTCTTTTGCCAATAATGACATTATATTTGAAATATCCCGAGAGGAAATCTTTGAAAATAGCCGTGGATGGTATATTGGTACCAATGAAGAGGTTGACATCATGCCATACAAAGATGATTATGAAAGGGCATTGCTTTTAAAGAAAACATCCAAGGAAATATTAGAACAAGATTTAATGGGAAAATCTATAGATTAACTTTGTGTATGTTGCGAAAAAGCTGGCCTTAACCAAGATATTAATCTGCTTAAGTAAAAAATATTACTTAAGCAGATTTTTCTTGACAAATGGTTAAAATTAGAATAGTGTATAAATAAACATATACAGCTTATAATTATAAGCAAGAGAGGCATAGGAGGAATCTGTATGAATATGAAAGGACGGAGTTTTCTTACCTTAAAAGATTATACAAGAGAAGAAATTGAATATTTACTAGAGCTGGCTGCTAAACTTAAGGAAAAGAAGAAAAATGGATTTTTAGGAAAAAGCCTAAAAGGAAAAAATATAGCCCTGATCTTTGAAAAGCCTTCAACAAGAACTAGATGCTCATTTACCATAGGATGCCTTGATGAGGGAGGTCATCCTGAATATTTAGGAAGAGAAGATATTCAACTGGGGCATAAAGAAAGTATAGAAGATACTGCACGGGTACTTGGAAGGATGTTTGATGGTATAGAATTTAGGGGTTACTCCCATGAAAGTGTGGAAAAGTTGGCAAAGTATAGTGGGGTTCCTGTATGGAATGGTCTTACTGACTCTTATCATCCTACACAAATTCTTGCTGACTTCTTGACATTAAAAGAGCAGTTTGGTAAGCTTGAGGGGTTAAAACTAGTGTATGCAGGTGATGGCCGAAATAATATGGCCAATAGCCTTATAATAGGTGCTTCAAAGATGGGGATTAATATTACAATTCTATCTCCTAAGAAGCTTTGGCCCAATGATGAACTGATTAGCCATTGCATGGAATATGCCAATAAGTCAGGTAGTAAGATTGAGCTTACGGAAAATGTTGATGATGTAGTGGGAGCGGATGTTATATATACCGATGTATGGTGTTCTATGGGGGAGGAAGATTTGGCAGCAGAGCGAATCAAATTATTAAAACCATATCAGGTAAATGATAACCTGCTTACTATGACCGGAAAGCCCCATACAATAGTTCTTCATTGTCTTCCTGCAGTTAAGGGTAATGAAATAACCTATGAGGTATTTGAAAGGTTTAGTAAGGTTATATTTGACCAGGCAGAAAACCGTATGCATACCATAAAGGCAATTATGGTGGCCACATTAGGAAATGAATAAAAGAGGAGACTGGTATATGTATCAGGACAAAGTGGTTTTATGTGTGAGTAATGCATATGAAAAGAAATTTTATTTGAATGAAGATTTTAAGTCTCTTCCAGAGCAAATTCGGCAGGAGCTACAAATTATGTGCGTTCTCTTTACAGAAGATGTAGGTGGTATTCTATCCTTGGAGTATGAGGAGGATGGAACATTGATACTCCGTACGGAGGCTGATGAAGGGGATATTTTATATGATGATATAGGAAGTGTTCTAAAAATAAAAGAGATTCAAAGAAAAAAGAAGGAATTATTAGAGGCTTTAGAGATGTATTATAAGGTGTTTTTTCTTGGTGATGATATATCGAATCTTTTATGAAAGGCTGGGTAATTGATGATACTAGTAATAGACGTTGGTAATACCAACATTACAATGGGTGTTTTTGAAGGAAATGATATAAGGGCAAAATTTCGCTTAACTACGCAGATAAACAGAACATCTGATGAATACGGTCTTTATGTAGCAGACCTCTTAAATCTTAAAGGAATTGACAAAGAAGACATAGAAGCTGTAGTAGTATCCTCTGTAGTTCCTAGGGTAATGTATTCATTGAACTCAGGAATTAGGAAATACTTAGGTTTAACACCCTTGGGCTTAGATGTAGGGACAAAGACAGGAATTAAGATACCAATACCTAATCCTAAGGAAGTCGGAGCTGATAGAGTAGCAGATGCTGTGGGTGCTTACGAGTTATACGGAGGTCCCGTAATTGTTGCTGACTTTGGTACAGCAAACAAATACGACCTGATAACAGAGGATGGGTCATTGATTGCAGCAGTAACAGGTCCTGGCATTAAGATGGCTGCTAATGCCATGTGGTCAGGTACAGCCAAGCTGCCTGAAGTTGAGATTGCAGTACCAGATACTATTTTAGCTAAAGATACTGTTACCAGTATGCAGGCGGGAATTGTATTTGGATGTATAGGGCAGACGGAATATATCATTAAAAGAATGATAAAGGAAGCCGGACTTAGCAAGTGCACAGTAGTAGCAACTGGAGGCCTAGGAAGAATAATCTCAGAAAACACAGATATTATTGATATATATGATCCTGATTTACTTCTAAAGGGCTTAAAAATAATTGCAGACAAGAATAAATCCAAATTAGTTTAGACCAGGTAAGGAATTTGATTACATAGAGTCTAATCTAGGTCAGAATTTTGAATTTGATTGGAGTATTATATGAACTTTTTTATAGGTAATGTTGAAATTAAAGGAAAACTGTGCTTAGGTCCAATGGCGGGGGGAACTGACCTGCCATTTCGTTTATTATGCAAAGAAAAGGGTGTAGATTTGTTATACACTGAGATGGTCAGTGCTAAAGGAATAAAATATAACAATAAGAATACCCGAGAACTTTTAGAGATAGATAATAGGGAGCGACCTGTTGCTTTGCAATTGTTTGGATGTGATCCTGATATTATGGCTGAAACAGCAAAACGGATAGAATCCATGGATTTTGATGTCTTGGATATTAATATGGGATGTCCTGTACCTAAGGTAGTAAATAACGGTGAAGGTTCAGCATTAATGAATAATCCAAAGTTGGTGGGAGAGATAGTATATAAAACATCAAGGGCCATAAAAAAACCCCTTACTGTAAAAATCCGAAAGGGTTTTACTAAGGATAATATAAATGCAGTAGAAATTGCTAAAATTGCTGAGGAAAATGGAGCTGCTGCTGTAGCAGTTCATGGAAGAACTAGGGAGCAGTACTATAGTGGTAAGGCTGATTGGGATATTATCCGCAGGGTAAAGGATGTGGTGTCTATTCCCGTAATTGGAAACGGTGATATATATTCCCCTGAAGATGCTGTTAATATGCTAAAAGAAACTGGTTGTGATGGCATTATGATAGCCAGGGGAGCCCGTGGCAATCCATGGATATTCCAACAAATCAAAGAGTATCTATTAACTGGTATTATGAAACCTAAACCACAATTTCAGGAAGTTATGGATATGATAATACGCCATGCAAAACTGGCAGTAGAGTATAAGGGTGAATATATTGGAATGAGGGAAATGCGAAAGCATGTTGCCTGGTATACAGCAGGTTTTCCTGGTTCTGCCAAATTAAGAAATAGAGTAAATGAAATGGAAAGCATTAGTGACTTGGAAATTCTATTGGAAGAATACTTGCTCTATAAAAATAACTAAATAATTGAGAGAAATGTTATGATTTTTATAAGATTCTACAAATTTAGTATTTTTTCATAAAAAGAATTGATTTTTTATAAATTTAGAGTATAGTATACTTACTAGAAAGACAGATGTATGCCGTAGAAAAACAAGGCGGGAGGAACTTATATGGAAAAATTAAGAGTTGGTATCCTCGGTGGTACCGGAATGGTAGGACAAAGATTTATAACTTTACTGGAAAACCATCCATGGTTTGAGGTGGTTCTTGTGGCGGCCAGTCCTAGAAGTGCTGGTAAGACCTATGAAGAGGCAGTAGGTGGCAGATGGAAGATGGCTACCCCTATGCCTGATGGAGTTAAGAATTTAGTAGTAAAGGATGTTAATGATATTCAAGAAATATCAAGCAGCGTGGATTTTGTCTTTAGTGCTGTAGATATGACTAAAGATGAGATAAAAGCGATTGAAGAGGCCTATGCTAAGACAGGTACTCCTGTTGTTTCTAACAATAGTGCCCATAGATGGACACCAGATGTGCCCATGGTAGTGCCGGAAATAAATCCGGAGCATCTTGAAGTAATTGAATCACAAAAGAAGCGTCTTGGAACAGATAGAGGATTTATAGTGGTAAAGCCCAACTGTTCTATTCAAAGCTATACACCGGCATTACATGCCCTTAAGGAGTATGAGCCTAAGCTTGTAGTGGCAACCACCTATCAAGCAATTTCAGGGGCAGGAAAGAATTTTACTGATTGGCCTGAGATGGAGGATAATATAATTCCGTATATAGGTGGAGAAGAAGAAAAAAGCGAACAAGAACCACTGCGAATATGGGGTCATGTTGAAGATGGTCAGATAGTGAAGGCAGAAGGACTAGATATTACTACACAGTGTATCCGTGTTCCTGTTACTGACGGACATACTGCAGCAGTGTTTGTAAGTTTTGAGAAGAAACCATCTAAAGATGCTATTATTAAGGCTTGGAATGACTTTAGGGGTCTTCCTCAGGAACTTGAACTTCCCAGTGCACCAAAGCAATTTATCAAGTATTTTGAAGAGGATAACCGTCCCCAGGCAAAGCTAGATCGTGATTATGAGCAGGGTATGGGAGTGACAGTAGGACGGCTCCGTGAAGACAAAGTCTTTGACTACAAATTCGTAGGATTATCCCATAATACCGTTCGTGGTGCAGCCGGCGGAGCAGTGCTAATAGCTGAGTTGTTAAAAGCCCAGGGATATATAACAAAGAAATAGGAACCAGTGCCACCCTTTGTGAGGCTCTCCTATGATACAAGATAGGGGTACACAGGTATAACCTGCGTACCCCTTTAATAATATAGTAGGAATTTTTCCTAATTTCCTATATATGAAAAATGTTTTATAAGGATGTACTCTAACTGTTTCAATGTTTTGTACTAAGAACTATTCTTCCTTAAAAATATATCGAATAAACTTGGTAGCATTTTCTTTGTGCCTAGAATTAAAGGCTATTCCTATTATATAAGGATCACCTTCAGTGGGAATGGAGTGGTCTTTAAATAATTTGGTATCAGTTAGATATATACCATAGGCTTGTACCTTGGGATTCTCCTCAGTACTGGAGAGATAGAATTTATCAGTTAATGAGCTGTACAAATCAGTAGGAAGTTGTTCAGATAATTTATCCAGGATTCCTAGGTTTACATAGTTGATAAATTCTGATTGGGGAGCTATTACTAAATCAATATCAGCAGAAGCAATAAATAGGTTAAAAGTAGCTCGTACATTCATGGCATAATCAGTTGTGCCATTATAATAAAATATATCGTTAAAGTAGACTTGTGAAGTTGCAGGGTCAAGTTCTAATAAGTCCATCATTGTCTCTTCGTATTCTTCCCATACTTCAGTATGGATTGTATTGTTAATTAGGGCTGTATATAGTTTAATCTCAGCATTAGGTGTTCTTATTTCATAAATAACATAGATGGCAAATGCAAGGATTGCTATAATCACTAATCCCTGAATTTTATAGTAATCCCAAAGATAGGATAATTTTTTTTTAAAAGGCATATTTTTTAGCTTTATATTTTCACTTGATTCTTTTCTTGGCTGATATATTGACGCATCATCCTCTAGTCGTGTATTTTTAGACATTTTTTCCTCCATATACCATCATATAATTTGATAAGTCTTGTATAATACCTATGGGTTGTTAATTAGTTTAACATAAGCTTATGTAGAATAAAAGAAATTACTTATTAAATTATTATAAAAGATATCAAAATGAGGCTGTCATCTAGCTAGAGAACAGCCTCATGGTATTAGTTAACTAATTTATAAGATATATAAGATTAATATAACATGAAAAGATTCTCGTATAAGTTTAACAAATCAACACCCAATCTATCTGATAGCTTTGATAGATATTCTTCAATATTAATGGTTGAGAGATATTCATCTCCTTCATACATCAAGTCATAGACATCGGCATTTCTATCAGGCTTTGGTATTTTGAAGTCCTTTAGGTACTTCGTAGCTGTTTCCAGTGAAACAAGGGGAGAATTACCCATTTTTAGACTAATTGTTGTTAGTTGCTTATCACCATCCACATCAAAATCAATGTTTATTCCCATACCCATCATCATCAGGGAGGAGATATTGATATTTCCATAAGTATAGGTACGGTTATTCTTATAATCTAATTTCAGATCTTCGTATTTCACGTCAAAGCTTATATTGGAATATCCACCATCATCAAATTCCACAACTGCCAACCCTGTATATGCACCTTTTTGGATAGTGTGATTACCTGATACACGCAAAGTAACATTGTAAGATGGTTCAGTTAGATAAATTTCATAACTACCTTTATTGTTTTGCTCCACATTTGAATAACCTAATTGGAAGACATCATATCCATCATCTTTGAATGACAAGTTATGTCCAAGTATATTTCCGTTGCTATCAACATATACATCCATGATAAGAAGTTCACTGTCATCATCATAATCTAAGAGAGCATACTCGATTTCATCTAAGGCATCATAAATTCCATATTTGTAATCATCTTCTGATATAGAAAGAAGGGGTAAAAGGTCAAGTATATATTTATCGTCCTCTGCCTCTTCTAGAACTTTCATGGCAATGTTAAGTAAGTCCTCACTGGTGTATGTGACGGTTAGAAGATTAGCTTTTACTGTCATATCTCCAACTGAAAAATCTTCACCCTTTGTCAGCTCTACATTGGTAACATTGTCTGTAATAATGTGGGCATAGCGCTTTATAAAGTCAGCGGTTTCATCAGAGCTAAGACGTTTTTGAAGGTCAATAAAACCTTCCATGTCTAGACTATCAGCCCCGTATTCATCCAGTTCCAGGGATTGCTGTAAATATGCTGTACTTAACTGGGGAAGACGTAACATCATTTCTTTGGCTGCAAAATTCATAAAAATCTCTGCACTAATAATATCTATGTTGTTAAGATTAATTCCGATTTCCTGATAAAAGTCATGGTCATCTTTAGCCGCTATAATATCAAGACCTATAGAGTCTAGGGGGATGCCAACTACAGCCTCAAAGTCATCTATAGACATACCCATGCTGCTTTGCAAGATGGCACTGATAGTATCTTTATCGTAGGTAAGCTTAACTGAGGTTTCCTGAGCCATATCCTGATTGGAATTCATGTATTTGAACATTTTATCTATGGACTGGTCTATAGATTTGTTTTCTACATATGCATAATACTCTGCAGGACTTTTTGACATCATGGCAACTGAGTTTTTAATTTTACCGCTAAATGCAAAGGCAGTCGCAGAAAGGGCTACAAGTAAAATTATTACGACGGCAATTACAAAAGGAGCCTTGCGAGCTTTCTTTTTTTGAGGTGCCTCATGTAGGTTATGGTTATTCCCTATGGGTTGACCGGTGTAAGGGTCGTATCTCATGGGAGCTTGATTGTAAGATTGCTCTGTTTGTCCATTAGAATTCTGTAATGATCCAGACTCCCAATATGTTGAGCCACTCTCTGTTCTATTAACTGATGATTCATTATCTAATAATGTATTATCATTAGAAAATTCTTGATTTTGATTCTGTAAATTATTATTATTTATATCACTCATATTATACCTCCTTATTAGAATTTGGTTGCTGTATATACGTTATTCAAAGTATATGCAAGTTAATTGTAAATGTCAATTAAAACCTTTAATAACCAATATGTTTTGGATTAGAGATATATTAATTATTGATTAAAATTTATGGGAAGAGGAGTTAGGAATAAGTTGAAATAAGAAATTATGTATAATATAATGGGAATACTGATGAGTATAAATAATTATAAGGAGGATTTACTGAATGCAATACGGTTATTTTGATGACTTAATGAGGGAATACGTGATAACAACGCCGCAGACCCCTTATCCCTGGATTAACTACCTTGGCTCAGAAGAATTTTTTTCTCTTATTTCTAATACAGCCGGAGGATACAGTTTTTACAAGGATGCAAGACTGCGAAGGATAACACGATACCGTTATAATAATGTTCCTTTGGACTTAGGGGGAGGGAAATATTATTATATTAATGACAGTGGCAATGTATGGTCACCAGGGTGGGCTCCGGTAAAAAAAGATTTGGACAATTATGAGTGTAGGCATGGAATGGGATATACTAAAATTTCAGGGGAGCTGAATGGTATTAATACCAGTATAACCTATTTCGTACCACTTGGTATCAATGCAGAGATACATAAGGTAGTAGTAAGGAACACATCAGATCATACTAAGAAAATCAAATTATTTTCCTTTGTTGAGTGGTGTTTGTGGAATGCTTTGGATGATATGACTAATTTCCAGAGAAATTATAATACAGGTGAAGTCGAAGTTAAAGGTTCTGTTATATATCACAAGACTGAATATAAGGAAAGAAGGAATCATTATGCATTCTTCTCGGTCAATTCACCTATTTGTGGATTTGATTCTGATAGAGAAAGCTTTATGGGAACCTATAATGGATTCCATAATCCTTCTGCTGTAATCAGTGGACAAGCAAGAAACTCTATTGCAGACGGATGGCACCCAATTGCCTCTCATTGTATTGAAGTTAATTTAGAACCCGATGAAGAAAAAGAGTTAGTATTTATCTTGGGTTATATTGAAAATGAGCAAGAGGAAAAATGGGAAGGTAATGATATTACAGGTAAAAGTGTTATTAATAAGAAAAAAGCAGAGGAAATAATTAATAAATTTTCATCTGGAGAAGCAGTTGACAAAGCTTTTGATCAGCTGGCAAAACACTGGGATAAATTATTGTCTAAGTATACATTAGATTCTCCTGATGATAAGCTTAACCGCATGGTTAATATATGGAACCAGTATCAATGTATGGTGACATTTAATTTGTCGAGAAGTGCCTCATATTTCGAATCCGGAATAGGAAGAGGAATGGGCTTTAGGGATTCTAATCAGGATATTCTAGGTTTTGTTCATCAGGTACCTGATCGTGCAAGAGAAAGAATTATAGATCTTGCTTCCACCCAATTAGAAGACGGAGGAGCATATCATCAGTACCAACCTCTGACTAAAAAAGGTAACAATGAAGTTGGAGGAAATTTTAATGATGATCCCTTATGGTTGATTTTGGCGGTGATATCTTATATAAAGGAAACTGGCGATTATTCCATATTAGATGTTATGACTCCATTTGATAATGATGAATCTAAGAGTGCTCCATTGGAAGAACATTTGAAGAGGTCTTTTGACCATGTTATTAATAATCTAGGGCCTCACGGACTTCCTCTAATAGGAAGAGCAGATTGGAATGACTGTCTGAATTTGAATTGCTTTTCCAGTGAGCCAGGTGAATCCTTCCAGACAACCACCAGTAAGGATGGTAGGGTGGCAGAGTCAGTTATGATTGCAGGAATGTTCTGCTATATAGGTGAGGAATATGCCAGACTTATGGAAAAGGTAGGCAATAGCAGTGAATCTAAGCGTGCTTACAAAGAAGTAGAGAAAATGCGTGAAGTTATTATGGAACATGGTTGGGATGGTTCATGGTTTGTTCGTGCCTATGATGACTTTGGAAGAAAGATTGGAAGTAAGGAGAACGAGGAAGGCAAGATATTTATAGAATCCCAAGGCTTTTGTATAATGGGTAAATGTGGGATGGATGATGGTAAGGCAATACAGGCTCTGGATGCAGTAGAAGAACGCTTAGGAACAAAATACGGATTAGTTCTTCTAAATCCAGCATATACAAAATATTATATTGAGTATGGCGAGATATCAACATATCCTGCTGGTTATAAGGAAAACGCCGGAATCTTTTGCCACAATAATGCCTGGATTATGGTAGCAGAAGCCTTAGTAGGGCGGGGGGACAAGGCCTTTGATTATTATAAGAGAATTGCTCCTGCATATACTGAAGAGCGGTCTGAAATCCATAGATTAGAGCCTTATGTATATTCGCAGATGATAGCTGGGAAGGATGCTAGTAGATTTGGCGAGGCTAAGAACTCCTGGCTTACAGGAACTGCATCCTGGAACTTCGTAGCAATATCCCAATATATCTTGGGAATCAAGCCGGAATTTGATGGACTTATGGTGGATCCTTCTATACCTAAGGCCTGGGATGGTTATACTGTTACAAGACAGTTTAGAGGAGACACATATAGAATAACTGTTAAGAATCCAAATCATGTATCACAGGGTGTATCTAAGGTGATAGTTGACCAGAAAGAGATAACCGGCAATATTCTACCTCTATATGGAGACGGTAAGATTCATGAAGTAGAAGTAATTCTTGGTTAATTAAATTTAGGTGACAGGCACAGTTTACATATTGTCAATTGTACCTGTCACTATTTACATTTTGTCAACCGTGCCTGTCACTATTTACAAGATGTTAACTTTGGAGGCGATTATGAAAAGAGCTTTAACTATAATACAAGGGTTTTTGATGGCTATAGTGGCAATTTTTCTAGTATCCTTGCTCTATACATTTTTTATAAGTATATATGTGATTGTTACTGGAATAAAAGAGATAAGCCCTGAAGTTAATTATATTCTTATGGTAATAGCTGCATTTGTATCAGTTGTTTTAATAAGTATATGGTATAGGAAATATATGAGCCTTCGGCAGCGTGATAGTATTGTTCTTAAAAAAGTGTTTTCTATGAAAAATATTGGAATCTATCTAATGCTGGGGATTGGTTGCCAGCTATTTATATCGGGAATCTTAGCTAAGCTTAGACCACTGTTTGAAACCCTATTCTCATATTATGACGATACTATTGGCTCTTTATTTGGTGCTGACCCCCTTGTTGTTATCCTTTATGTAATTATAATTGCACCTATCCTTGAAGAATTGATAATGAGGGGGATCTTGTTTAATAGGCTACGATATGGAATGACTTTTGTTGTGGCTAATATGATTCAGTCAATGGTTTTTGGAATCTATCATATGAATCTGATACAAGGACTTTATGCCTTTGGAACAGGGCTTATTCTAGGTTATATATATGAGAAGACTAGAACTTTGATGGCTCCTATCTTTCTTCATATGACCATAAATGCTTTGGGTATAATCTTGCCAAATCTTATTGGAGAGAAGTTTGTTAACGGATGGATGCAGATTGTTATAGGACTAGGATTGCTTATTGTTGCCCTGTATTTGTTTGAAATTAACAATAGACATAAAAGCGTAATATAAATTTAACTTGCATTACTAAAAAAATAGTTTATAATAAAAAATACAACTAAAAATTGTCAGTGTCATCGTACCCATATAAGGGACGAAAAGCAACTGGCAAAACATTTACTTATGCAACTTAATAAAATAGGTGTGTTTAAGTAAATCCTACCATTAGTCACTTATTTAATAAGAAGACAGTCATATGTTTATCAGTTGTAAGTATATGACAGAAAAATTAAGGAGGATATTATGAAAACAAAAACAAGAGTAACTACACTAAAGATGGTGCAATTAGCATTGCTTACCGCCATTATTGTATTAATGGCATTTACTCCAATCGGGTATATTAATACCATGGGATTATCGATAACATTGGTTGGTGTTCCAGTTATTATAGGGGCTATTACCCTAGGACCTGGGGCAGGTGCGATTTTGGGAACCGTATTTGGGCTGACTAGCTTTGCCAGAGCATTTGGCCTTGAACCCTTTGGTACTATGCTTTTTAGTGTTAATCCAGTAGGAACATTTATCACTGCCATGGTACCCAGAATAATTATGGGGTGGTTAACAGGGTTGATTTTTCAGGCTCTTAAAAAGGTAGATAAGACCAAGTTCTTCAGTTATGTTATTACCAGTATCTCCGGTGCCTTATTAAATACCATCCTATTTATGAGTACCCTGATGATTATCTTCTACAATTCAGAGCAATTCCATCAGGAATTAGGAGGCTTTGGTATTGGTGCGGCAAATGTAATTGCATTAGTTTTTGTAATGGTTGGATTTAATGCATTAGCTGAGGCCATAGTATGTGGTATCCTGGGAACAGCAATTGCAAAACCAGTGGATACATTTAACAAGAAAAATGGTTTTTAAGAAGAATTTAGCTAAATGATTAAAACATGTGATTGACATATTAGAGTCAACATGATATAATTAAAAAGCTGTGATTGATTTCACAAGGCAAAGAAGAGTATCCATCTCTCACCCATAGCGTAAATGATAAGTTTATTGTGAACGGGTTATTATGAAATTAGCATTTGAAGGGTTTTCCTTTCTATGTTAATATGTGTTGTTCCATAGGGAATAATATTAAGCATAATCAGGTGGATAATCTTTGTTATCCACCTTTTTTATTTATTTTTTTGGATAACGGGAACTGTAGATGCATATAACCATGGAGGTGTAATACTATTAGCGATTTAATGATTAATGAACAGATCAGGGATAGGGAAGTCCGCCTTATTAGTGAGGATGGAGAT
>JAAYRE010000111.1 GCA_012518935.1 Clostridiales bacterium | reverse complement strand
GCTCTTCCTGAGGCTTCAGTTCTAAAGCTGGGTATAGTTAATCCCCTTCCAAGAAAACTGATTGAAGAATTTGCTTCTAAAGTTGATACTTTATATATTGTGGAAGAACTTGATCCTATTATTGAGGAACAGGTAAAATCCTGGGGAATTAAAGCAATCGGTAAAGAGATTTTAACAGTTCAAGGTGAATACTCTGCCAATATGCTTAAGAAAGCCATCAAAGGGGAAGAAATATCTGTTAAAAAAGCGGTAGAGATTCCAGGTCGTCCTCCAATTCTATGTCCCGGATGCCCCCATAGAAGTGTGTACTCTGTGCTTAAGAAGCTAAAGATTCATGCGGCAGGAGATATTGGATGCTATACTTTAGGAGCAGTGGCTCCACTTAGTGTGGTAGATACTACAATTTGCATGGGAGCAAGTATTTCATCTCTCCATGGAATGGAAAAAGCAAAAGGTAAAGAATATATTAAGGATTGGGTTGCTGTAATTGGAGATTCAACATTTCTTCATACGGGAGTCAATTCATTAATTAATATGGTATATAATAAAGGTACCGGAACAATATTAATTCTCGATAACTCCACAACAGGAATGACAGGACATCAAGACCATGCAGCAACAGGAAAGACTCTTATGGGAGAGGCCACCAACTCCGTGGATTTAGAAGTATTATGTAAGGCTGTCGGAGTAAAAAATGTTCATGTTATCGATGCCTTTGATACAAATAAACTGACAGATGCAGTGAAAAAAGCTACTCTTCTAGATGAAATCACCGTTATTATTGCCCAGGCTCCATGTGTTTTGCTGGACAAATCACCGGTAACTAAGCAATATGTTATTGACCAGGAGAAATGTAAAAAGTGTGGTATGTGTATGAAACCTGGATGCCCTGCTATTACAAAAAAAGAAAATGGTGACATTGTTATAAATGATACTATGTGTAATGGCTGCGGGTTGTGTGTAGAGTTCTGTAAGTTTGACGCAATTAAAAGTGTAAAGGTAAGATAGGAGGATAACATGGAAACAAAAAATATAATGATCGTAGGGGTAGGCGGTCAGGGTACCTTGCTTACCAGCAGAATCCTTGGTGCTCTTACCATACAAGCTGGATATGATGTTAAACTTTCTGAAGTACATGGGATGGCACAGCGTGGAGGAAGTGTTGTAACATTTGTAAGATATGGAGATAAGGTAAATGAACCTATTGTAGAAGAAGGTCAAGCTGATGTACTTATTGCCTTTGAAAAGCTAGAGGCCTTAAGATATGCTCATGTCCTTAAAGAGGGCGGGGCCATTGTTGTAAATGAGCAAGAAATTGATCCTATGCCTGTGGTAATAGGTGCTGCAAAGTATCCAAAAGGCATAATAGAAGAGCTTTCTAAAAACCATAGGGTATATAAGGTAGATGCAACAGAGGAAGCAAAAAAGCTTGGTAACAGCAGGGTATTTAATGTAATCGTGCTTGGTATAGCTGCTCAGCATATGGATTTTACAAAGGAAGAATGGCTGGAAGTTATTGAAAAGACTGTACCTTCAAAGACTATAGATATTAATAAAAAAGCATTTGAAGTAGGATATAATTATAAATAAGGATGATCAGGTGTTAAAAGGATATTATATGCTCTGACTCAATAATATAATAGAGAAGTTGTATATGAACAAAAAGGGAGAGTAGGAGGGTTATGAATATGATTCAACAGTTGTCAATATTTATTCAGGATGAGATAGGAAGCGTAGCAGGAGTTACTGCGGTCTTAAAACAGAATAACATTAATTTAAGAGCAATAGCTTCCTTTGATACACCTAATTTTGCAATACTAAGAATCGTAGTAGACCAGCCTGAGAGAGCAAAAAGATTATTAATAGATAATGGTTTTGCTGTAACTATGTCAGAAGCAATTGCAGTAGAGCTAGATGACAGACCCGGAGTTCTTCATGATATGCTTCAGATAATAGCTGATGCAGGGCTGGGTGTTAACTATATCTATTCTATAGTATACCGCAATGGTAAGGTACCTTTGCTTATATTAAATACGGATAATCTTGAACTTACTATTACAGTTTTAAAGGAAAAAGGTTATTTGGTTGCTGATCAGGAGGATCTAGTATTATGATTTGGAATGAAACAAAGGAATGTATGAGTAGGGATGAAATTCTCAATATGCAAAGTGCCAGACTTAGGAAAACCGTAAGACGGGTCTATCATAACGTAGAATTTTATCGCAAGAAGATGCAGCAACTGGATCTTGAACCCGGTGATATTAAAGGGATAGAAGACTTAAACAAGCTTCCCTTTACTACAAAGCAGGATCTAAGGGATAATTATCCCTTTGGGCTATTTGCAGTACCCCAATCGGAGGTTGTAAGGGTTCATGCTTCTTCAGGAACCACAGGAAAGGCTACAGTGGTTGGATATACAAGAAGAGATATAGAAATATGGCAGGAATGTGTAACCAGAGTGTTGGCTATGGCAGGTATTGGTGCAAATGATAAGATACAGGTTGCTTATGGATATGGTCTCTTTACAGGAGGGCTGGGACTTCATTATGGAGCAGAGAATCTAGGTGCAACTGTAATTCCCATGTCTACGGGCAATACCAAGAGACTGATTGCAATGATGGAGGACTTTGGTGTAACAGCTATTGCCTGTACTCCATCCTATCTACTCCATATAGCTGAAACTCTAGAGGACGAAGGAAAACTGGATAAAATAAATCTTAAAGTAGCAATCTGTGGTGCTGAGCCTTGGACTGAGAACATGCGGAAAGAGATTGAGAACAAGCTTAATATTAAGGCTTATGATATATATGGCCTTAGTGAAATACTTGGCCCAGGTGTAGCTGCTGACTGTGATGCCCACAGCGGGCTTCATGTATATGAGGATCATTTTATTCCTGAAATAATCAATCCCGATACCCTAGAGCCTTGTAAGGAAGGGGAAGTTGGAGAGTTGGTATTTACCACCTTAACTAAGGAAGCACTACCACTATTTCGATATAGGACCAAGGATTTGACAAGCATAACCTACGAGCCATGTGAATGTGGTAGAACTATAGCCAGAATCTCAAGGTTTAAAGGACGTTCTGATGATATGTTAATTATTCGTGGAGTTAATGTATTCCCATCTCAAGTAGAAGCAGCCTTGTTGGAAATGGGAGAGACCAGTCCTCATTATGTACTTATAGTGGATAGGATAAATAACCTTGATGTACTGGAAATACAGGTAGAAGTGGAAGAACGTTTCTTCTCTGATGAAATAAGAAATCTGGAAAACCTTACTAAGAAAATAGCTCACACACTTCAGACAGCCCTAGGTCTGGCAGTTAAGGTAACACTGGTAGAGCCTAAGACCATAGCTAGAAGTGAAGGCAAATCCAAAAGAGTTATCGATAAGAGAATACTTATATAGATATGTTAATAATATACAGTGAGACTAGGGGAATCAGATTGAAGTAAAAGGAGGAGTATGATGTTAATTAAGCAGTTATCTGTGTTCATTGAAAACAAGCAAGGCAGATTAGAAGATGTTACTCAGGTATTAAAGGACCACAATATTAATATTGCGTCTTTTAGCTTAGCAGATACATCCGCTTATGGGATGCTACGAATGATTGTATCCGACCCAGAAGAGGGAAAACGAATATTAAAGGAAGAGGGTTTTTCTGCAAGGCTTACCGATGTTATTGCAGTCAAGATTCCTCAGATGCCTGGTACCTTGCATGAAGTACTAAAGGTATTGTCTGACTCAGAAATAAGTATTGAATATATGTATACCCTTGCTACTGCCGGTAGGGATACCTCCATTATTATGAAAGCTTCTGATTTAGATAAGGCATTAATGGTACTAAAGAAACATAAATATGGGCTTTGTACTGCTAAAGAAGCTTATGAAATAAACAATTTAAATTGTAAATAATGTTTGACACTGTAAATAAAGAGTGTTATGATGAATACGTTGCTAGAATAATAGCAAACAAATTATTATTATTTTTTGGAGGAATTTATACATGAACAAAGGTACAGTAAAGTGGTTCAATAATCAAAAGGGTTTTGGCTTTATCTCTGATGAAGATGGTAACGATGTATTCGTTCACTACTCAGGACTTAACATGGAAGGCTTCAAGTCTTTAGAAGAAGGCCAAGAAGTTGAATTTGAAGTAGTTCAGGGAGCTAAAGGCCCACAGGCAACTAACGTAACAAGATTATAATCAATATTGGGTTTACAATGTACCTTTTTCTAAACTATATATAAGTTTTATAAATTGGCTATATTGTTTGAAACGAATTTGATTAAAAGAGTCCTTAAGGTTAAACCTTAAGGACTCTTTTTGCATTTTAATATATTATAGGAACATTCCAAATTTCTTATTAAGAAAAAAATTCTCCACAAGGTCTTATAATAAATCTTTCTGGTGAATCCAGCTAAAAAGAATATAAAGGGGTTTAAAGAGAACTAAAGCAATAATATAATTTGCTATACAATGTATTACATCAAAGATAACTCCGCTAATAAAAGTGGACATAGCCAAAGGAAGGCCACCGATAAAAAAATATGGTATAGTACATAGGGCTCCAAAGCTTAAACCAAATGCACCAGATAAAATCCCCCAGAAAAATGGAGACTTATTATCTCTAAATATCATAGATACAAGCATAAGTATAGTCCATATATATAGGTAACTAATCCACCATAGATGAAAGCCATAGATTAGGCCTTGGACTAAAACAAATATATAAATAATATATATGGTCTTCCATCCAAAGAATATTGTGCACAATATAATCAATAAGGATACCAGCTCTATATTAGGCAAAAAAGCTAATCCTACCTGTACGGCTATGAGTAAAGCCGACATTATTCCGATTGTAGCTATATCCTTTGTCCTTATCTTCATAGTTAAAATTCTACCATCCTACCATAAGAGTAAGCTCGTATTTATCCTTATCCTGGATATTAATTGACCCAACACCATATTCTGAAAATTCCCCATCCTTAGTTATAGACCACCACTCTTCATTAGAAGAATCAGCAACACGACCATCTACTTCTGTAATATAGAAGTTAATACCTTCCCCATTACCCTTAATTAAGCCTTTTTCTTCTAAAGCCTCACGAAGTGTAGTGGCATCTGTCTTTATAATGTGTTCCTTAACCTCTTCATCTGGAACTATGACTTGGATTGTAATCTTCTTGTCTCCTTCAGAAGATGGACCTATCTTACTATAATAGAGATATATAAACACTGCTACGATACCTAATAGCACCATGGTTGCCACAATAAATTTAATCGATTGATTCTTATCCTTCATTTTAATAGCTCCTTTACTAAGCAGGTATTCTGACTTATGGATTATAGTCATATATAAAGTATACAATAGGAGTTAGGGGATGTCAATCACAGTAAAACGGACTAAATATCATTAAGAAATATTGATAAATTTAGTTGATATGATATAATTTACAATAAGTAGATTAGTCCATCAAAAAATATTTTAAGGAGATAAACAATGAAAATCACACAGAAGCCGTTTGGAAAAACTAAAGCAGGAGAGAATGCAGTTTTGTATACCATTACTAATAATAATGGCATGAAGGTATCATTTACAGACTATGGTGCCAATATTGTTAGTATTATTGTTCCTGATAGGGAAGGTCAGTTTGCTGATGTTGCCTTAGGTTTTAAGAATATTGAAGGTTATGAGGAAAACAAGCCTGGATTTGGTTCTTTAATTGGACGAAATGCTAATCGCATTAGTGGAGCAAGATTTGAGTTAAATGGCAATGTATATCAGCTACAAAAGAACGAGGGAGAGAACAATCTCCATGGAGGAAATCCCGGATATAATACGGTGATGTATGAGACAGAAATCTACGAGGAAGAGGATATGATTACTATAGATTTCTCTAGATTAAGTCCAGACCTGGAACAAGGTTTCCCTGGTAATTTGGATATTACTGTAAGTTATAGTCTAACAGAAAACAATGAATTAATTATTGAATATCATGCTGTGTCAGATAAGGATACAGTAGTTAATATGACTAACCATTCTTATTTTAACTTAGCTGGTCATAATTCCGGTAGTATCCTAGATCATAAGGTGTGGATAAAAGCAAATCAATTTTCTCCTACAGGGGATGATTTAATCCCTACAGGTGAATTTAGAGATGTTGAAGGAACACCAATGGATTTTAGAGTGGCAAAACCTATTGGCCAGGATATCAACAGTGATTATGGTCCTTTACAACAAGCTGGTGGCTATGATCATAACTATGTTTTAGATATCAGTCAAGATGAAGTGGAGAAGATAGCTGAGCTTGAAGATGATTCTAGTGGTAGGGTTATGGAAGTATATACTGATATGCCAGGATTACAGCTCTATACTAGTAATATGTTAACACCGGTTGAAAACGGTAAGGATGGTGCAAGCTATGGTAAGTTTGCAGGAGTATGTTTTGAGACTCAGTACTTCCCCAATGCATGTAATACACCAAACTTTAAGTCCAGTGTATTAAAAGCTGGAGAGCATTACGAGTTTACAACTATTTATAAGTTTTTAAGTAGATAGAAGCTACAATAGGGATTGAACTCTTGTAAGATATTGGGATAGATAGGTATAGCCATAATACACCCTGGCTATACCTTTTTTCTCTATTTAGTTCCGTAGATACGATCTCCGGCATCACCAAGGCCAGGAACAATATAACTATCTTCATTTAATCTTTCATCCAAATTACCGATGAAAACATTAACATCAGGATGAGCATTTCTTAATCTTTCTAAACCTTCGGGAGCTGCTATTAAGCATAAGAAGTGAATTTTAGAGATTCCGCGTTTCTTTAATAGATTTATTGCCTCAACTGCTGATCCGCCTGTTGCCAGCATAGGATCTACAACAAAGATTTCACGTTTTGCTGAATCAGAGGGGAGTTTACAGAAGTATTCGACTGGTTCTAGGGTTTTTTCATCTCTATATAAACCTATATGACCTACTTTAGCATTAGGGATTAGTTTTAATATTCCGTCAGCCATATGAAGTCCTGCTCTAAGAATAGGAACAATACATAGTTTTTTTCCTTCGATTTCCTGTACTGTGGTTTTTACAAGAGGGGTCTCAATCTCTACGTCAGTAAGAGGAAGATTTCTTGTCGCCTCATAACATATTAGCATTGCAACCTCAGTTACTAAATCCCGAAACTCCTTAGTAGAAGTATCCTTTCGTCTCATGATTCCTAGTTTATGTTGGATTAGTGGATGGTCCATAATTGTTACGACTGCCATATTTCATACCTCCTATATATTATTATAAAATTCCTAAATTCGATTATAACAAAAAATAAGACTATATAAAAGTATTATTTTTAATATTCTAATTAAAATGATTTTTTATTCGTAGAAATAATGGAATAAGTAATAATATGACAGTAAAAAAAGACATTTATAAAAATGTCTTAAAAAGAGGAGAAGCCCGGTAGAGGGGGGAGGGTAGCTGCCGGGCTTATTTTATGAAAAAAAATTTCTTGTTAGCAATCTAGAATATGAGATAAATTCTTTTTCTAGTCTTAATTATATAGTTCATATATGATTTTATTATGGATAGATTGTGAACAATTTGTTAATAAATCTATTTTTTACAAAATTCTTATTATCATTAATCCAAATGGTGATATGTTTGATATGGTAACCATAATATCAGATAAACATTATAATAGATTAAAGAAGTAAATATAGATTATATAGATATCCAAATAAAATTTTATAAAAACAATATCCTATGTGTTATAATAATAATATGTAGAATTTTGTTGTCGAATTTTTATGAGTTTAATTATATAATAATAGAAATCAATTAAAATCAATTATATAATAATTAAAATCAATATGAATTGTATTATTAGGAAGTAGTAACATGATTTGCAGAGTTTTATTTTGTGTCCTATGCGAATAATAGTAGTAACAAACATAATTATTTAAAGAAAAAATTAACATTATGTGTTTTTAAGGATAGGTGATTAAATGTCAAATGTATTTAAAAAGTTAATTAGAAGAGAATTGGGTGAAATGAACTATCACCGATATTCTTCATTTGTAAAAAAGAATATAGAAAACAGACGAACTGATAGTCAAATTATTTTTGATGATATGTATGATAAGCTAAAGTATCGAGATATTAAGTCCATTTCAAAGATGCATAATAGACTTAATGAAACCATGTTATTAGCTTTTCGAATTAGTAAGAACTTTTTCTTTACCTTATTATTTTATCTTATAGCATCATCATATTTACTTATGAGACCTATGAGTGTTGAACTTACAGTATTATCTTTAACCCTAGTTACTATTTGCTTTATCTACAAAATATATGAGTTTGTTTCTAATAAGTTTTGCTATATTGATGCTCAGATTGTATTGGTATATAAAGCAGTACTGGATCGTATTATACTAAATGAACGAAAAAGTATGCAGGAGAAGTAAAAAGGGACTGTTTTATAACAATCCCTTTGATATTATCTAACCTTGATAATCTATTACATCCAACCATGTATGAAGAAATTCTTTTTCTTCTTCTTTCTCGGCTTTTAGTAATTGCTGAGCAGCAACGATTGGAAGCCATTTTTGAACATATTGAAGAGCTGTATCACTCTTTTTACAAAAGAGCTTGATATATCTGTCTGCCAGTTCAGGATAATATAAAACCATCTTCAGATAAGTAGTAGCTGTGTCACCACTGGCATTACCCTGTGTCGCATGGGACCAGTCTATAATATAGGCTCCTTTATCGTTTATTATAATATTAGATGGGAGAAAGTCTCCATGGCATAGCTTTGTGTGCTTAGGCATGCTATCAAGCCGCATTAACAGTTCATATTTCGTAGTAGCATCCAGTTCTTTTACACTTTGAATCTGACGTATTAGTTTATCCTTAAGTTTATTTAACAAAGGAGCTGATTTGCTATGCATTTCTATCTGTAAGTCAACAAACATTTCCAAGTATTCTTCGGATTTTTCTGGGCTTTCCTCAATCAATTGATGAAGTGTCTTGCCAGGAATATAATCCATGGTTATACTCCAGCAATCGTCAATATTACCGACAGCCAGAATATTTGGAATCCTTAATCCGGTTTCTTCAACCCTTGATTGATTTAGTGCTTCGTTTAGGATTAAGGACTTGGGATGATTTTGTTCAAATACCTTTATTACTGTATCTTCATAACGATAGATGGTTTTGTTTGCACGTTTGGCTAATATTTGATCCAGTTTCATAGTATTCTCCCCTTTCGATTATTGACCATAATAGGCTCTGGTGTACATGTCTTTTATCTCGCTCATTAACGGGTATCTTGGGTTGGCCCCTGTACATTGGTCATCAAAGGCCTGCTCAACCATTTCATCTAAGGTTTCAAAGAAGTATTTTTCGTCAATACCATACTCCTTGATAGACTTCTTAACTCCTACAGCTTCTTTAAGCTTCCCAATGGCATCAAGTAATTTGTTGAAGGTATCCAGAGAGTCCTTGCCTGTAATACCAAGAAAATTAGCGACCTCAACGAAGCGTTCTAGGATATTGGGGTATTCATATTGTGAGAAGGCAGCCATCTTATAAGGTTTTTCAGATATATTAAATTTCATAACTTCTTCTATTAACAGTGCATTAGCAATACCATGGGGTAGGTTGTGGAAAGCACCTAATTTGTGTGCCATTGAGTGGCATATACCTAGGAAAGCATTGGCAAATGCCATACCAGCCATGGTAGATGCGTTGGCCATCTTTTCTCTTGCAATAACATTGCTTCCATCTTCACAAGCCAGAGGTAAGTATTTAAAGATGTTTTTAAGGGCCTTTAAGGCCAATCCGTCAGTGTAGTCAGTTGCCATAGTAGAAGCAATTGCTTCAAGAGCATGAACCATGGCATCTATACCTGAAGCACTGGTTAAGGATTTTGGCTGAGTCATCATGTTATCAGTATCTATTATAGCCATATTTGGCAGTAATTCATAGTCAGCCAGAGGATATTTTACTCCGGTAGTTTCATCTGTAATAACAGCGAAGGGAGTAACCTCAGAGCCGGTGCCAGATGTTGTAGGTATTGCTATAAAGTAAGCTTTTTCACCCATCTTAGGGAAGGTATATACCCTCTTACGGATATCCATGAAGGTCATAGCCATATCTTTAAAATTAACCTCTGGATGTTCATATAAAAGCCACATAATTTTTCCGGCATCCATAGCTGAACCTCCACCAAAAGCAATAATCACATCAGGTTCAAAGGAAGCCATGGCCTTAGCCCCTGCCTTAGCACAAGCCAAAGTAGGATCAGGTTCTACTTCATAGTAGCAACTATAAGTAATACCCATAGATTCCAGTTTGTCTGTAATAGGCTTGATATAATTGTTCTTATATAAGAAGGAGTCAGTTACAATAAAGGCCTTCTTCTTACCCATAACGGTTTTAAGTTCATCAAGGGCTACAGGCATACAACCCTTCTTAAAATAAGTTTTTTCCGGAGCTCTAAACCAAAGCATATTATCTCTCCTTTCAGCAACTGTTTTGATATTAAGTAAATGCTTTACCCCAACATTTTCTGAAACAGAGTTGCCTCCCCAAGTACCGCAACCTAAGGTTAAGGAAGGTGCTAGCTTAAAGTTATATAAGTCTCCGATACCGCCATGGGCAGCAGGGGTATTAACTAAGATACGGCATGTCTTCATTGCCTCAGTAAATCTATCTAATTTATCTTTCTCATTAATATCAATATATATTGAAGCTGTGTGACCATAGCCACCGTCAGCAACCAACTGCTCAGCTTTTCCTATTGCTTCATCAAAGGTTTTTGCCTTGTATAGGGCAAGAACAGGAGAGAGCTTCTCATGGGCAAATTCTTCTGATATATCAACACTTTCAACTTCTCCGATTAATACCCTTGTATCCTCAGGAATATCTACCCCAGCAAGTTTAGCAATCTTATAAGCACTTTGACCAACTATCTTAGCGTTGAGTGCTCCGTTAATAACGATGGTCTTTCTGACTTTTTCAATTTCTTCATCATTTAATACATAGCAACCACGATAGATGAATTCTTCCTTAACCTGATCATATATGGTGTCCATTACGGTTACAGATTGCTCAGAAGCACAAATCATACCGTTATCAAAAGTCTTAGATACTATGATTGAGCTTACTGCTTGTTTAATATCAGCACTATCATCTATGATAACAGGGGTATTGCCAGCACCTACTCCAAGAGCAGGTTTGCCAGAGGAGTAGGCAGACTTAACCATTCCAGGTCCACCTGTTGCCAGAATAATATCTGAATTACTCATCAGTGCATTGGTTAGCTCTAAAGAGGGTACATCTATCCATCCAATTATACCTTGGGGAGCACCTGCAGCAACAGCAGCCTCTAATACTACCTTAGCAGCCTCTATGGTACAATTTTTAGCTCTAGGATGGGGTGATATAAGGATAGCATTCCTAGTCTTTAGGGAAATCAATGTTTTAAATATTGCAGTGGAAGTAGGGTTAGTTGTAGGTATAACAGCGGCTATTAGTCCAACAGGTTCCGCAATTATCTTTGTTCCATAAGCTGTGTCCTCTTCTATAACACCGCAAGTCTTGGTATTCTTATATGCATTATATATATATTCTGATGCATAATGATTCTTTATAACCTTGTCTTCGACAATTCCCATGCCTGTTTCCTTTACTGCCTTCTTTGCCAATGATATTCTTTGCCTATTGGCAGCAATGGAAGCAGCATAGAAGATCTTGTCTACTTGTTCCTGAGAGTATGTTGAAAATATTCTCTGTGCTTCCTTCATTTCTTTCATTTTAATTAGAAGGGCATCTACTGTATCAACTACTGTCATTTGCTTCTTTATAACATTATTGGTAGTGTCTTTTCTTGCCATATGATATCCTCCTTAAGAATATATGATAAATGTTTATTAACAGTTATAATTAATGATATAAGGCTTGTTAAAAAATTCACAATGTCATTATATGATAGCTATAAAAATATGTCAATTAAAAATATTAACAATAAAAATATGATAAATATTAAATTACCAGTAAAAACATACATTAAACATTAATAATTGCAATTATAGGGAATAATAAAAGTGGGAATGTTCAACATTTATAGATAAAAAGTTTAATTTATTAGATAAGTTTATAAAAAAATTGTATAATTTTATAGAGGAGATTGGAATCTATGTTTAATGAAGCTACGAGAAGGTAAAAAGACTGCGGACATTCCAGATGAACAACGATTAAGGCTGTCTAGTTAGTTAATACCAAATAATTTAAAGAAATGCTGAAAATAAACATTTTATTAATTGTTTCCCTTATATTTTATATAATTTTTATAAATATACTTTGGATTTTAGAATTGATATTGACTTTACTTTCTAATTTAGGTATAAT
>JAAYRE010000110.1 GCA_012518935.1 Clostridiales bacterium | reverse complement strand
TTTCTTGGAAGGGGATTAACTATACCCAGCTTTAGAACTGAAGCCTCAGGAAGAGCTTCCTTCACATATTGATAAGGTATTCCTGATGTTATAACACCTATCTTTGTATCTTTATACTCTACTGTATTAATTGTAAAATCACAGCTATCCTTTATAAGTGCCAGCTCTCGATTCTCAACCACAAGGTGACGTCCCTTAGCATTGCCTGGCATCATAACATTTTTTGCAACATCTCTTACATAGGGTTTTTCTTCTATGAGGGTTCTTTCTTCAAGTTCTACTAGTCCCTGTGAATGGGAAAGTCTGGTGGTACTTCGTATAATAACAGGTGTATCATATTTTTCACTCATGTCAAAAGCAAATTTGACGAATTCCTTAGCTTCTGCACTATCAGATGGTTCTAGTACAGGAACTTTAGCAGCTCTTGCAACAGCCCTGGTATCCTGCTCATTTTGTGAGCTATAAAGACCGGGATCATCAGCAACTATTAAAACCATTCCTCCATTAACACCTATGTATGAAGCTGTAAATAGTGGATCAGCTGCAACATTTAATCCTACGTGCTTCATGGAAGCAAGAGCTCTTACACCGCTCATAGATGCACCTATAACTACTTCCATGGCAACCTTCTCATTGGGTGCCCATTCTGCATATATTTCATCATATTTGATAATATTTTCACTAATTTCTGTGCTTGGTGTACCAGGATATGCTGATGATACTTTACATCCAGCTTCATAAGCTCCCCTTGCAAATGCTTCATTACCAAGCATTAATACTTTTTCTGACACTTGTGTATCTCCTTTCGCATCTTGTCAAACTGTCTTTATATAGGTTGACACTTTTGTCCATGTTCTTTTTACTTTTTTCGTAAATCTGTTACTCGTCTTGCCTTACCCTCAAACCTTTTTAAACTTCTTGGTGCTACTAATTTTATCACAGCATCAAGGCCAAGTACAGTCCTTAGACTAAACTTGATTTTCTTTTCCAACTCACCAAGCTTAGCATAGGAATCAAGCAAAGATTCATCTGCCAGTTCAACTTTAATCTCCATAGTATCAAGATAATTTTTCCTATCTACAAAGATTTCATAATGGGGACCAATCTCCTCAACTTGAAGAAGGACCTCTTCAATCTGGGTAGGGAATACATTTACACCTCGAACTATTAACATATCATCAGATCTACCTGATATGTTCTCCATCCGAACTGTGGTTCTACCGCATTTACATGGTTCATAGAAAAGTCTTGTAATGTCTCCAGTACGGTATCTAATTAGAGGAAGAGCTTCCTTGGTTATACAACTGACAACCAGCTCACCTTTTTCTCCAGCAGCCAACACTTCCCCTGTATCAGGGTCTATAATCTCAGGAATAAAATGATCCTCATTGATATGCATTCCGCAAAGCTCCAAACATTCACCGGATACACCAGGACCCACCAGCTCACTCATGCCGTAATTTTGAGTGGCCTTCATATGGCTTCCCCATAGCTTATGCATCTCATCACGCATGGGCTCTGTCATGCCCTCTCCGCCAAACAGCCCAATTTGAATATTTAAGTCTTTGGCAGGATCTATTCCCATCTCTTTTGCCACTTCAGCTATATGTAGAGCATATGAAGGCGTGGCTACAAGAAGTGTCGAGCCAAAATCCTTCATATACATAATCTGCTTCTGGGTATTACCAGAAGAAACCGGAATAACACTGGCACCAATGTTCTCTAAGCCATAATGAAGACCCAAGGCTCCGGTAAACATCCCATAACCAAAACTAATCTGAGCCACATCCTCATCACTGGCTCCTCCCATACAGGCAATTCTAGACACACATTCAGTCCACATTGCCATGTCTTTTTTAGTATATCCAACAACCGTGGGTTTTCCAGTTGTACCTGAGGAAGCATGGATACGAACCAAGTCTTTCTTTGGTACAGTAAACATTCCAAAGGGATAAGTATCCCGCATGTCTTGCTTTACTGTAAATGGCAGTTTCTTCATATCTGCTAAGGTTTTGATATCATCACATGTAACCCCTGCCTTGTCCATCTTATCTCTATATGCAGGCACCTTATCATAGATTCTTTTTAAGGTTCCCTTTAGTCTCGTTAATTGAAGCTCATCCATTTCACTTCTAGAAAGAGTTTCTTCCTTTGCCCAAATCATTGCTTTGACCCCCTATATTATTTTAATAAATTTATTTTGTATGTACTTCTCATTTCCTTATTTACTTTCATCATAACAAGCAAAGATTTCTTCTATTTTTTCCTTCTTTACTCTAGGCGTAAATATACTGACAATTGGAACAATCACAAGTCCTGCAACCATAGCCACTGCTCCAGCATTAATAGGAGAATCAATATATCCAAATATCATATTAGAGGTTGTAATACCAACTCCAGAGATAAAACTAGCCCATACTGCTGCTTTAGTAACTCCCTTCCAGTAAAGTCCATATAGAAATGGTGCTAAGAAGGATCCTGCTAGTGCTCCCCAGGATATTCCCATTAATTGTGCTATAAAAGCAGGTGGATCCAGTGCCAGTATAACAGATACAACGATAAAGAATACTATGAATACTCTCATGACTCCTAGTTGCTTCTTCTCACTCATATCTTTATATATAGTACCTTTTATAAAATCCAAAGTCAAAGTAGAACTGGAGGTTAAAACCAAGCTTGATAAAGTTGACATTGAAGCTGACAGAACTAAAATGACTACTATGCCTATAAGCACATCTGATAAATTCGACAGCATATAAGGTACTATGGCATCATATATAATCTTTCCATTCTTATTGTATATTGCTGCTCCATCAAATAATCTTCCAAAGCCTCCCAAAAAATAACAGCCTCCTGCTATTACTAATGCAAAAATGGTAGAAATAATGGTTCCAGCCTTAATTGATTTTTCATCTTTTATAGTATAAAACTTATGTACCATTTGAGGAAGTCCCCATGTTCCTAAGGATGTTAGTATTACAACACCTAATAAGTTAATAGGGTCAGGACCAAAGAATGATGTAAATGCTCCTTTTTGCCCTAGTGTTATAGCTACATCACTTTCTATTTCTGCCATTTCCCTAATGGCAGAAACAAAGCCTCCTTGGGAATTTAATACTGCCACAATAATTGCAACTATACCAAAAAGCATGATTATACCCTGAATAAAATCATTAATAGCTGTAGCTACATAGCCACCCATAATAACATAAAGTCCTGTTAGGCCAGCCATAACTATTACGCATACAGTATAAGGCACATTAAAAGCCATCTCAAAAAGTCTTGATAGCCCATTATATACAGATGCTGTATATGGGACAAGAAAAACAAATGATATGGCTGAAGCCATAATCTTTAGCCCCTTACTATCAAACCTGCTGCCAAAAAAATCAGGCATAGTGGATGATTTTAAATGATTTGTCATAACTCTGGTTCGTCCACCTAGAATAACCCAGGCAAGCAAACTACCTATTATAGCATTTCCAATTCCTATCCAAGTTGATGCAATACCATATTTCCAGCCGAACTGACCGGCATATCCTACAAAGACCACTGCAGAAAAATAAGATGTTCCGTATGCAAAGGCTGTTAGCCACGGCCCTACTGCTCTGCCTCCCAATACGAAATCATCTACATTTGTTGCCCTCTTTCTGGCCAAGATTCCTACTACAATCATAACCAGAAAAAAACATACTAAAAATACCACCTTAATCGCCATTTGTCTTCCTCACTTTACTGTTATGTTCTTCATTGGTTTAACGCTTTAAAGCGTCTATGCTTTAAAGCAATGGTATCATTTTTAATAAAGTATGTCAATACCTTAACAAATTTTTCATCTTAGGAACCAAAGTATAATTATGTATACCAGTGAGACTAAAGGAAGTAACAATTGAAATTTTCTCTTATTTATTTTGTGACGAAAAATCACCATACCGAGAAAGGATCCAAAAGTTCCCCCTATAATCGCAATCAAAAGGAGGGTGCGCTCAGGAATGCGCCACCCTCTCCTCATAGCTTTTAATTTATCAATTCCCATAATAGCAAAGCCAATGACATTCATAGCTAATAAATATATTATAGCTATGACAATTAAAATATCTTTCATAATATATTTGCCTATACATTTTCTATTGTTTTATGATCTGCTTTTGAAACTGATTTAATAGCTATAGACAGCTCCTCTAATTGCTTATCATCTACAAGATTCGGTGCCTCAGTCATCAAGCATGATGCGTCTTTTACCTTAGGGAAGGCAATAACATCACGAATACTATCTTCTTTTGCCATTAACATAGTCAGGCGATCAAGACCATATGCTAAGCCAGCATGGGGCGGTACGCCGTATTTGAATGCATTAAGAAGGAAACCAAATCTTTCATAGGCTTCTTCTTTTGAAAATCCAAGAACATCAAACATCTTCTCCTGAACATCCCTTTGATATATACGCACTGAGCCACCACCAAGTTCTGTTCCATTTAGAATAATATCGTAAGCCTTAGCCCTTACCTTACCAGGTTCTGTTTCAAGCAAATGGATATCCTCATCCATAGGCATGGTAAAGGGATGATGTCTTGCCACGTACCTATCATCTTCCTGAGAGAACTCAAGAAGAGGAAATTCTGTAACCCATAAGAATTTGTATTCTTCTTTATTAAGAAGTTCCATCCTTCTTGCTAGTTCAAGCCTAAGATTACCCAGTACAGCAAAGACAATCTCGTCATCATCAGCAGCAAAGAACAACAAGTCCCCTGCCTTACCTTCCATGGCATTTACCAAAGCTTCCAGTTCTTCTTCAGTCATAAATTTAGCAAATGAGGACTTATATGTGCCATCTTGATTTATGGAAATGTAAGATAATCCTTTAGCTCCAAAATCTTTAGCATAGTCAATTAAGGCATCTATCTTCTTCCTGGGCATATCACCCTGTCCCTGGGCATTAATTCCCCTGACAGAACCCCCATTTTGGATAGCCCCAGCAAATACTCCAAAGCCGCAATCCTTAACAAGGTCTGAAACATTCTTAAGCTCCATACCAAAACGAATATCTGGTTTATCCGAGCCAAATCTGTCCATTGCTTCTGCATATGTCATTCTCTGTATTGGAAGTTTTATATCTATACCTATACTTTCCTTGAACATCTTTTGAAGTAAACGCTCATTTAAATTAATAACATCGTCAACATCTACAAAAGACAATTCCATATCAATCTGAGTAAATTCCGGTTGGCGGTCAGCTCGTAAATCTTCGTCACGAAAGCATTTTGCAACCTGAAAGTATCTGTCATAGCCTGCACACATAAGCAGCTGCTTGAACAACTGTGGTGATTGAGGAAGAGCATAAAAATTACCTGGATGTACACGGCTAGGAACAAGATAATCCCTTGCACCTTCCGGTGTACTCTTGGTTAACATGGGTGTTTCTATCTCAATGAAGCCTTCATCTATTAAGAACTCTCGGGTAACATTTGCCACCTTACTTCTTAAGATTAGGTTTCTTTGAATATCAGGTCTTCTAAGATCTAGATAACGATATTTTAGTCTTAACTCTTCCTTGGTCTTACTGTCTTCTTCAATTGGAAATGGAGGTGTTTCAGCTTCAGATAGAATCCTAATATCCTTTGCCCTAATTTCGATATCTCCTGTTAATAGGTTTTCATTAACAGCACCAGATCTCGCCTCTACCTTTCCTGTTACAGCAATAACAAACTCGCTTCTTAGATGCTCTGCCTTTGCAAATCCTTCGCTCCCCACATCACTTTCTTCGAAAATGATCTGCAAAATACCGGAACGATCCCTCAAATCAACAAAGATAATTCCACCCTTATTTCTGCTTTTTTGCACCCATCCCATTACGGTGACGGTTTCACCTATATTGCTATTTGATAACTCAGTACATCGATGGCTTCTATGTAAGCCTTTCATTGATTCTGCCATAGTTGATATCTCCTTTATTAACTAATGTAAAAATCTACACATTTTCGATTACATGTCCTAGGTCTCACAAAATTATTACCAACTCTCACATGCTCAGGATGAACTTGATATTCCTTATATGCCTCTTCATCAACAAAAACTGAGTCTAGTAAGATATCAGCATCTGAAGAAAATAATGGGTTTGTCAAAACCTCTATCGAAACAATTCCATCAATAAGATTCTTTAGGTTTTCCAGTTCTCTCTTGATTTCCTCTGCATGTTTTTTGTTTTCTTCCACATTATATTCATCTCTAAAATTCCATGCGACTATATGTCTAATCATATGTTGTTTCCTCCTCATCACACTATTATGTCGATTTATATTATAGTAAGCATTACCTGTATCTCTTATACGATACATAAAAGAATGTCTAAGGATTTTGTCTTACGTCTGTATATTATAACACAAGAAAAATAAATTTGTATCATATATAATATTATCATTTCATATTAAATGCAAGAAAAATATTAGTAGTGAGTGCATCAAGTCACCCATAATCAATATATTAACGTCCGTTATTATGCAGTGTGTAATACCATGTAATCCTTGTCATCTCGGATTTTGAATACCTCTACCAGCCTGTTTATTCCATCATACAGCATCTGGGTGGAGTTGCCAAGATATTAACCCTTTCGATAGAAGGTTCTATGAAGAATAAGTCATAAAAACATATGAAAAAGGTGCTGTTTCAAACAGCACCTCCTTAGAATTCATAATCAGTCAAGTATTCTATATATCATTCATTTTTTGTCTTATAAATCCTGTGTATGGGTTATAAATGGTGATGCAGGCAGGCCTTCTTTATTATAGAGATTAGCTCTCTCAGGGTTATTTGCCCATGCATAACGGACTCTTTTTGGATTGGATACCTTCTTGCAGGATACAAGTACATTATCCCCACTTATTTTTGCATCAGCAGGATAGAATACACCATCGTCTCCACTGATTTCAAAGGTTTCTAATTTATCACCCTTTAAAGTAAGACCGCCTCCTATGTAATCAAAATAAAGCCTAACAGTGTTATTTTCTATTGTCATCCTATTATATATAGGTCCACTAGGCACATTATCTTCACCATGTATAGAGTTCAGTGCCCAAAGAGCCAGTCTCCCACCTACACTCTTTTTATCCCAGGGATGAAGATCGTTATACATTCCTACATCAATAATAACTGCCATTCCAGTGTTTGGTAGCTCCATAACCTGTCTTTGAGCTTCTCTGACCTGTGCCCATCCACTAACTTCATTCTCCAATCTCCATGGGCAGTAGTTGGCCAGCTGAACATAATAGAATGGAAGGTCATCCTGCTTCCATAATCTTCTCCAGTCACTTATTACAGCCTTAAACAAATCCTTATAGTCATCAGGATTTCCTGTGTTAGATTCACCCTGGTACCATAAGACCCCTCTAATGGTGTAATTACGTAAGGGATAAATCATTCCATTATACACACCTGAGGGCATGTTCTGGAAGAAGGTACTAGGATTCTGGGGCTTTGTAATAGCTCCCACCTTATACTTCCAAATCCCCGATACTGGTATCTGCTCATTTCCCACCTTGACAAAATAAGGCATATCAGTTACAAAACCACCTATATTCCCTGTTATTATAGTACGAACAGTAATAACATTTTTCCCAGCCTTTAGCAGACCTTCAGGAATCTTATATCTTCTTGGTGGATATAGATATCCAGTATTTCCAATCTGAACTCCATTGATATAGGTATCATCTGCGTCTATGACAGTTCCAAGTACAAGCTTCCCTTCCTTCCCTGCCATATGTTCTGG
>JAAYRE010000009.1 GCA_012518935.1 Clostridiales bacterium | reverse complement strand
TTGAAATATTTTATATAAAATGCGACAACTTACTTGACAAACACCGTTATCCTCATCTTTCAACAACTCATCTGTAGTAATACCAAAATAATCAGCAAGAATAACAACCTCATAATCGGGAACAAATCGTTTTCCTTGTTCTATTCTTAATATTGTCAAATCTGTAAAATCATGTCCTAACAACTGTAGCTTTTCTGCTAACTGTCTTTGTGTTAAGCCGCTTGCTTTACGAAGTCCCTTTACTTTTTTTCCTATTATGTTTTTCGACTCATTATTCCAATATATTTTCATCAAGAACGACTCCTTCTAAAGATGAAGTTTTTCTTGATAATACGACACGCAAATGATATGCTAACTAAAGATGAAGTTTTGGTCTAATTAATTAAATTTATGCGGAGGATAAGAAAATGCGTAACAAAAAATTAATACTTGTACTTACTATTTTAACTATGGTAATTTCAATGTCAGCTTGTGGACAGGATAAACCTACGTCAGTTCCTATTGAACACAGCACTGAAAGCAATGACAACGTGACTTCTTCAGAAGATATTACAGAAATCCCTGAAGATACACTTCCCCCTCAAGAAGCTACTTTATATGAAAGAGTTGGAGGAAAATTATATGTTGGAGATGAATTTACACTCGGTACATATGAACAAGACAATAATTTAGATAATGGTGCAGAAGATATTGAGTGGATTGTACTGGAGAAAACAGGCGATAACGAATATTTATGTATTAGTAAATATGTATTGGATGCACAGTTCTTTGGTAAGGATAATTTGGAAATCCGAAACAGGTGGAGTACCAGTTATTTGAGAGAATGGTTAAATAACAGCTTTTATAACACAGCTTTCAGTGATACTGATACTAAAAATCTTGTAAAAATGTCTACTAAGTATTACACATGGCAATCTATAAATGATACTGGTATGTATAGTGACAAAACAGAGGATATGGTACGTGTATTAAATTATGGTGAATTGGACGAAGTACCGGTTTGTGTAAAGGTTACAGACTATGCAAAGGCTCAAGGAGCACCATATATTGATGATGGTACAAGAGAACATGAAAATTGCTCCAATGGTTGGTATATGATGTCATATAATGTAGATAATGTAATAAAGGTCATAAGAAATCATATGGTGACTGGTTCTCGAGGAGCAACTCTAAGTGTTGCCATTTATGATCATGATGAAATTAACAAAAGTAAATCTTACATGGAAAATGAAGCGAGACACCCCCAATACCTTGAAGATTATTTGGAAGGTGTGCGTCCAGTTATTTCAGTAAAGCTTTCTGAAAATTAAACTAAATGCAGAATACCTAGGAAGGAATGATATTATGAATTTACAAAAGATACTAAATGCGATAGAAACCACATTTTCTCACAGAAAAGACAGTGTAGGCGAAAACATCAGTCAAAATGTCAGTTTTGTATAGATAAGTTAAAGGCACAAAAATTTTCAAAAGAAGAATTAAAGGCATTGCATTCCTGTTATGAGGTGGCATATAATTACAGTATTGGAAGCACAAATTCCCTCATAGCATTAATCCCTATTTTTCTTGGAATAGACCCCGTATTAAATACGTTTCCGATTACTGATGATGTAATGATATATGTAAAGGGTATTATTTATGTAATCATAGTAGTATATTCACTTTTCAAAATTTCCAAAACTGTTAAGGATAATGCCATGTTGCGTAATACGTTAATGGCATCCTCTATCTTACTTGCGGATTTTGATGCAAAGAATAAATAATATATGAGTGTTCATAATGTGTGATTACACTTTTGATTACATTTTGAGAGGATGCGCCGGAAAGCTCCTTTCCATGCGGTCTGCGGACGGGGATTATGGTTCGAATCCCGTCTCGCTCTTACAAAATCCCTTGATTTTCAAGGGATTTTATTTTATCCAGATATTTGCCACTATGCATATAATTTATTGGAAGATTTTATACAATTATTGTATTTAATATGATATTATGATTTTATAGCTTACAAAGTAGCAGTATTTTTACAATATAGAAAAAGAATTATACCAGGAGGTACAATATGGCTACTTGGGTGACTCATTTAATGATAGCTGATAATGTTATGAAACAATGTCCTGAACTTAATAGGCATGAGTTTTGTGTAGGAAACATTGCACCAGATTGTAATGTTGAGAATGAAGATTGGACATCCTTCACACCGCCACGAGAGGTTACTCATTGGATGAGCAAAGAAAGAAAAGTTGCCTCTGATTGCGATTCTTTTTGTAATGAATACATAGTTAAGCGTAAAAGTGAAATAAGGTCCCAAGAACAATACTCATTTTTGCTAGGGTATTATGCACATTTAATTGTAGATGCGGCGTTTCAATGGTATATTCGTGATAATAAAAGAGTTGAAGACACCTGGAGAAGAATAAAAGCGGATGATAATCTACGTGTGCGTGTAAAGGGATATTCTGAAGATTGGGATTCTGTAAAAATATTAATATCAAAAAAAGAACGTATGCATGAAATCTTCTCTATGGAAGCTGAGTATCTTAGAGATAATCCTACTTCTGGATATTTGACAGAAATACTGCCTTTAAAAGAGTTTCCAGATTATATTGACTACTTACCCCATGGATGTATAGTGCGAAAAATAGGCGTAATGGGATATTTACCAGAAGTGGATGAAAGTCTTACTAATCCTATTACCTTATCAAGAGATGAATTTGATTTTTTCGTTGATAATACAACTCCGCTCGTGGTGAGTAAGTTAAGGGACGTGAAATAGAAAGTTAACTTAAAGTTAAGTTCTCTTCCTATTTTTTGTATGGTTTCATTTATTGATAGTAACTATAATTATATTATCAACGTTGAATATAAAAATTTAAGGAGAGAATTATGTTAGATACAAAAAAAGTAGGAATTAAAATTGCTACACTGCGAAAGAGTACTGGGTTATCTCAGGAAAAGCTTGCAGAAATGCTTCATATTTCTCCACAAGCGATTAGTAAATGGGAAAATGGTCATACTTTACCGGAAACAACCTTGTTACCTGTGTTATCACAAATATTTCGATCTACCATTGACGATATAATAATGCCAGCATATTCATTTGACGAGAAAATCGAAGAAGAAAAACCGACTATTTTGGACCAACAGGCAGAATATATTGCTAAATATGTAGTAGAGAAAATGGATGGTGAGATTGTATCAAAAGAGAAAAACGGTATAGGATTAGATAAGGATACAATTATAAGTTCTGTATACAATGCATTCCCAAACATAGGATATTGCACAGTTACCAAAGGTAAGCCAGTCAAAAAAGATGGGAATTCAATCATAAGTATTACAATATCATCTTCACAAAAAGAATTAAAATTACTTGAAAAAATTTATGGCAAAAATGATAAAGAGCTATATGGGTTAAACTTTATCAAAGAGCATACCATGGCTATTCCGCAAATATATCATATTGATCTGGATAAGAAGGTTGTTCTGATGGATGATCTATCAAATGGTTTTATTCAAGGATATGACTTTGATGAAAACAACGAAAATGGCGAAGTTATAAGACAAAATTATAATGCCATTTTATCTGCCACAGCTAAGTTTCACGCTAACTTCTGGGAAAACTTTGAGTCTTTTGAAAAGATCGGACTTGACTGGAGATTGGAATCAAAAGAGAATATTCTATCCCATATTAGTTGCATGGAAAAGGATTACAAGAAGTATAGAAAAAACGAAGAATCCGGCAAAATACCTAAGGTATGGATGAAATTCGAGAATAATATTGAAACTAAAAAACTTGATTATTTTCAAGATGCTATTCAGTATTTAAGAGAGGAATATCCAAAACTAATTGATACAAGATTTAATTCTGGAAGGAACATTACAATTATTCATGGTGATCTCCATCCGGGTCAAACATTTGTATCAAAAACAAATGATAGAACAATTAAATTTGTTGGACTTCAAGCTCTAAGAATGGGATTGTGCACAGAGGATTTAGCCATGCTACTAGCTCTTCATATTGAATCTAACAAAACCCATGCAAAACCTTTACTAGATTATTATTACCATTGTCTTTGCGAGAAGGTAAAGGATTATTCTTATGAAGAATTTATCAATGACTATAAAATATCTATCGCTGAGAATATGTTCTTCACAATAAAGTTAATTAACAAGGGGATATATGATTTTACTATGAGAGACAAGGCGATAAAGGCTTTTGAGACATTTGTCATAGAGGATTAATTGAATTAGTAGTCCCTTTTTATCAAATTAAAGAAGTCTCTAAATCTTAAAAACAACAGGATTTAGAGACTTTCTATTTATCTAAATCTCAATTACAAAGAGAATTCATTCTATTATTAGGTTATATCATTAAGATTATTCATGTGGTAATATAACCTTAAATAGGGAGGAGGGATAGTTGATGAAACTTAAGATTGCAGAACTAAGAAAGGGAAAAGGTATTAGTCAACAAGAATTAGCTGATGTATTGGGGATATCATTTCAGGCAATTAGTAAATGGGAAACAAATGTATCTTTACCTGATATCACGATGTTACC
The DNA here is from genome assembly GCA_012518935.1 of Clostridiales bacterium. Classification (GTDB taxonomy): domain Bacteria; phylum Bacillota; class Clostridia; order Lachnospirales; family Lachnospiraceae; genus Mobilitalea. The sequence goes on along the minus strand of JAAYRE010000009.1, from coordinate 5,731 downwards.
TAAAATTGCCGAATACTTTGATGTTTCAGTGGATGAATTGTTGGGATTAAAGCCATTAAAGGATGAACTTTATATCCCATCAGAAACTGGTACTAAGGATTACTGGAGCGAACGGCTGGAGTATATAAAGAGAAGTCGTAGTTCTTTTTGGAATGTGGATTATATGCAATTTCTGATAGAAAAAGTATGGGGAATAAATAAACCCATTAATGTATTGGATTGTGGTTGTGGCTATGGATTTTTAGGAGATTTGCTACTGCCTATTTTGCCCAGAGGCAGTACATATACCGGTATTGATTTTAGTGAAAAGCTTATTAAATACGGAAAAGAATATTTTGAAACTAAAGAAATGCCTATAGAACTTATATGCGATGATGTTATAAATCATATATCATCTAAACGATATGATTTTGTCATAAGTCAAGCAGTCCTTAGGCATTTGAACAATCCATTACAGTTTTTATCTAAAATGATATCATTTGCAAACAAAGGTGGAATTATTGTCTGTATTGAAGTTAATAGGGAATTTGAAAATGGCGGTCTATACATTGAAGGAATGGATTATGGTTTCCTTTGTGAACAGCCAGGTTTTCGTACAATGTGGAAGAATGAGTTGGAAACACAAGGACGAGATTACTCTATTGGTATGAAGGTCCCCGACATGATGAAACAGTTAGGATTAAAAAATATTGATATACGCATGAATGATAAAGTAAGCTATGTTTCACCAGATTCAGATGGTTATCTTCAAAAGGTTTCTGATTTTATTGAAGCCAAAGGATTTAATATGCAGAGAACACTAGAGGATAATAATATAGACCATTTCATGAATCATGGAATGGATAGGAAGAAAGCAGAAGCTTATTGTATAAGGCATAACAAAATCTCTTCATTCATAGATTCAAATCCAAACAACTTAACTTATACTCATCTCTATGGTTTGCTAATATCATATGGGATTAAGTAAAACATCAATTTTGTAGCATTAATGATTTGGTGCAACAGTACATCTGGTAAATTTAGTATATCTTTTATATTATATGTGATATAATAATTAGAAATAAATGTTTAAAATTTAGTCATGTCATAGGAGGTAGAAGATGGATAGAGTAGAGATGGTGGAAAATTATGTTAACAACATCTTTGAACACATCGAATCCCAGGAAGAACGTAAATGTGCCTTTATTCATACATACGGCGTTGCACAGTGTTGTTCTCTCCTTGCTGTAAGGCGTGACCTTAACGCCGAGCTTGCTTACGTGTGTGGTCTATTACATGATGTTTATTCTTACAAAACTGGATACCATGTGTATCATTCCATCAATGGAGCCGAAATGATACGGGTAACTTTTAAACATGAATTAAAAGATATATTTTCTGAGGACGAGCAAACCATAATTAAGTCTGCGATATTTCATCATTCTGACAAAAAGCATATACATGATAGCTATGATGAATTATTAAAAGACTCTGATGTGCTTCAACATTGGTTAATTGATATGTCAAATAATAATAAAATTAATATAAGGCTGCAAGGGATAAAGAAAGAACTTGGACTTCCACAAAGCAAGATAGTGGTAAGTGAAAAAGAAAAGATACATAATTATTTTAGCTGTACCCGAATGGGAGATATCGCAGAAAATCTAGCAGCGAAACATATCAAAGGAATAGAAACTGATGCTGATTATATGAAAATCATTAGGTATTATCCAGAAGAATCGGCATTTGATGAACTTAAAAATGGCTGGTGTGCTGCATTTGTTTATCATTGTGTAGAAATGGCGGGTTTAGAACTGCCAATCAAATATAAGCCCCTGGCCAATCGCTTTGCATGTGTTGAAGCATGGCTTAGATGGGGAGAGGAGAACAATTTTTGTTTTTGGGATAAGAGTGGATTTACTCCGTCAAAAGGCGATATAGTCATTTATAGCAACGTCATTCCTTTAGAAAACAAGCCTGCTAATACCCCATGGTATGACCATATTGGTATTTTACTTGAGAATGATAACAATACACTTATTATTGCTGAGGGTAATGTTGATAATAATAATGTTTCTGGGATTGTTACTCGCAAAAGAAATGAGAATATAGGCTGTTACCTACGGGTTCCTGATGATTATGAATATGATGGTTGGAAATATGATTATAAAACACAGGAAATTCGACAAAATATATTAGGGTCTGAATGATTCCCTTCCGAACTTGGTTTTGATTATGTAACCACATCTTGTCGTGGCAATGGAACTGAAGATTTCTACAAGACACTTGGGATGCAAGAATGTGGCAGAATACCTAATGGCATTTATGAACCTTGGGGAGACTATAAAAAACATGATGAGATTATTTTATTTAAAGAATTGAAATAAGCAAGATTATTTTAGGAGAGCATTCTATGATTGTTAGTGTAAGTCGAAGAACCGATATACCGGCATTTTATAGTGATTGGTTTATTGATAAGATAGAGCAAGGATTTTTATATGTTATGAATCCATTTAATCGAAAGCAAATAAGTAAAATTATCTTGAATCCAACTACTGTTGATTGCTTTGTATTTTGGACGAAAAACGCAACACCGTTAATAGACAAGCTACATATATTGGATGAAAAGGGTTTTAAGTATTATTTTCAATATACTATTACACCATATGGCAGTGACATTGAACCAGGAATAAAAGACAGGAATGAAGTGATTCGTGGATTTACTCATTTATCAGAACTGCTAGGCAAGGAAAAGGTAATATGGAGATATGATCCTATACTTCTGAGCAGTAAATATAACAAAGAGTACCATTATGTAGCGTTCGAGAAAATGTGTAAGAGTCTTAGCAAATACACTGAGAAATGTGTGATTAGCTTCTTAGACATGTATAATAAAACCAAGAGAAATACAAAGGATTTAGGGCTAGTTGACATACAAACTGAAGATATGCTAGAAATAGCCACAAGGCTGGCAGATATAGCTGGTAGATATGGACTATATATAGAGACTTGCTCTGAAAGCATTGATTTATCTTCGGTGAATATAAACAATGGAAAATGTATAGATGATAGATTAATAGAAAGAATTTTAGGATGCCATATAGCAGTAAAAAAAGATGATACACAAAGAGAAACCTGTGGTTGTGTTAAAAGTATAGATATTGGACAATACAATACATGCAGGCATTTTTGTGCGTATTGTTATGCTAATTTTAATCATGCGGGGGTTATCCAAAGCTATAAATCACATGATATTCACTCACCCCTTCTTGCTGGGGAGTTGCAAAATGATGAAACCATTACTTTGCGGAAAATGTTTAGTATAAAGTAAAGAATATCTCTTTCAAGACAATTACGTGCAAGTTTATTCAAGAAAAGTAACTTTCCATTTGTTAATATGTGATTAAGACCAGCTAGTTAAAGTCAATGGTTTTATAGAAAAATAATTGCTTTTTACTTTTAAGGTAACATCTTTAAAAATGGGTGCACTTAATAGACAAAATCATGATTAAATTTTGTAATAGTTCGGATTATTCAATGTGGTGCTGAATGTTTATGCAACCATCAGTGTAGGCTGTTGGTAACTGTTCCGATGTTCTTCAGGAGAACGTAATTCAAAAGCTGAATTGTTTCTTAGAACAGCGAAGATTATATTTGATACCTTATGCATGATAGCACCGATGGCTACCATTTTCGGTTTGGATTCTTTCTTTTTGTTGTAATACTGGTACAGGTACGGATTTAATGCTTCTCCATTACGCTTTGTACGGATGCTGGCCAAAGCAATTGCAAAGATTGCACGGCGTGCAATACGGGATCCACGCTTGGACATATGAACTTCAGTGCCTTTGAATTTACCAGATTCATTGACATTCGGATCCATGCCGAAGTAAGCAAAAAGTTGCTTTGGAGACTGAAATGCTGAAAAATCACCGAGTTCGCACATGATTGATACAGCAGTTAATAGTCCTACACCAGGAATGGTATCAAGTAATCGTATCTGATTGACGAAGGTATGATTTTCGTATTCATCTAAGAGAGAAACAATTCGTTCCATTGTCTTAGAAATATTTAAATTAAGACAGTCAATTAGATCAAGCTTGAGCTGGATATTGAAGTAGATACTATCCACTTTACAGCCAAATGATTTGGCGCAAGTTGCAGCATAGATAAGCTTCTCATAGTGCTCTGTAGCTTTGGTAAGTCCCTTTCTGGATGCAGTGGAAATCTTCTCAATCATTGTTTTCTTATGACCACGTAGAATCTTATCTGGGGTTGGATACTGTCTAAGAATCATCTTAGAAGTAGTTCCAAGTATGTCACTGAAAATATCAAGATACTGTGGAAACACAGTATGTAAGTCGGTTTTAATGGCCGTTACATGAGAAGCACGTTCATCCGTTAAATTGTAGTAATTACGAGTCAAAGAACGTAGTTCCAAAACAAGCTCTGTTGGCATAAGAGAAGTCTTTAAATCAGGCTTCAAACCAAGCTTGGCAATGCCAATGGAATCAAGTCTATCATTTTTCACTTTCCTAATGCCCATATTTTTGATAGAATGAGTGATAAGAGGATTAATGACAAGAACCTCAAATCCTGATTCTTTCAGGTGGCAGAAGAGCGGAAAGTGATAGATTCCGGTGGATTCCAGAAATGTTCGAGATTTCATGGAGTTCGACTCTTCTGCTTTTTTTATTTCTAAAACAGCGCGAGCCAAGGAATCCGGGTTATTGTGAATGATTTTAAATGGTTTTAAAATCACATTTTCATGATGGTCAACAATGGACATGAAGCTAAATGCAGATCCAACGTCAATACCGACAGAAATATAGTTAGGTTTATTCATAGAATAAAGCTCCTTTCGTAGGGGACACAGATGTCCTTATAGGTTTCCATAAATAACAATGAATACACAACCTGGCGCGGTGATACGGGTATAGCTTATAGGCTCCCAACCAGCTAAAACATAAATCTTCATTGAATGGAATGACTGTCTTAAGTTACGGGTATTGCTGCAAGGAAGCAGCTCCCTAGGAGGTGATCGTCTTTCTACCTATCCAAGAGGATATAATACCTTATGCTTTAAGAAAAGTCGAGGAGTTGAATATCTATACAATGTAATAAGAACTTTATTCACGTATCAATAGTTGGAATGAATGATGTAAAGGAAGAACTCCTTCACCAACTTAAGATATAGATTTTATAAGATTTAGCATAGCTTTTTGCTATGACTTTATTATACCAGCGAGGTGAGAAAATGGATTGGATACATATTGTACAGAATGCAATTGAAGAAGTCGAGGAAAATATTCATGAAGAAATTGATGCTGATATATTATCTGAATATCAATTTGTTTCATCATATTATTTTCAGAAAATGTTTTCTGCTCTTTGTGGGTGTACTGTTGGAGAGTATATAAGAAACAGAAGATTAACTTTAGCTGGATATGATGTAGTAAATACTAAACAATCAATACTAGATATAGCCATGAAGTATTGCTATGATTCTGCAGAAGGATTTTCAAAAGCATTTAAAAGATTTCATGGGATTTCTCCGATTGTTGCAAGGAAGAATGAATCTAATCTAAAAGCATTTTCAAAAATCTCGCTAATAAAAAATTTAACAGGAGACCAACTATGAAAAGTCAATAGTAAAAGAGAAAATTACTTAAGCCTATTTATTATAATAAAAGTGCATAACAAATAAAGCATCATAAAGGTGCTTTCTAAAATTTAAATATAGTTGATAAAT
>JAAYRE010000109.1 GCA_012518935.1 Clostridiales bacterium | reverse complement strand
TAGTTAATCCCGATGTAAGGGATACATTTGTAAAGAGATCACAGATAGTAAGAGAGATTAGAAACTATCTGGATGGTAAAGAATTTATGGAGGTAGAGACTCCGGTGCTTGTTCCCAATGCAGGTGGAGCTGCAGCAAGACCCTTTACTACCCATCATAATGCACTGGATCAGGATACATTTCTTAGAATATCTTTGGAGTTATATCTGAAGAGGCTTATTGTTGGTGGCCTAGAACGTGTATATGAAATTGGTAGAGTATTTCGTAATGAGGGATTGTCAGTAAGACATAATCCTGAATTCACATTACTTGAATTATATCAGGCTTACACTGATTATTACGGCATGATGGATCTTGTAGAGGATCTTATTAGAACAGTATCTCAGAAGGTTCTTGGAACTACCAATATAACATATCAAGGTGAAGAAATAGATTTGTCAAAGCCTTTTGAAAGACTTACCATGGTTGATGCAGTTAAGAAGTATGCGGATATTGATTTTAATGAGATTGAGGATGAAGCGGAAGCCAAGGCCTTGGCTAAGAAGCATAATATCGAATTCGAAGATAGACATAAGAAGGGTGACATATTAAATTTCTTCTTTGAAGAATATGTAGAAGAACACTTAGTACAGCCTACATTTATTATGGATCATCCTGTAGAGATATCACCTTTGGCCAGCAGAAAGCCAGAAGATCCTGACTTTACGGAGCGTTTTGAACTATTCATTACAAGACGTGAATTTGCCAATGCATTCTCAGAGCTTAATGATCCCTTGGACCAAAGAGTAAGATTTGAAGCTCAGGAAGCACTTCGTGCTGCAGGTGATGAAGAAGCAAATGAAACTGATGAAGATTTCCTAACTGCCCTGGAATATGGAATGCCTCCAACAGGTGGAATCGGAATCGGTATTGATAGGTTGGTAATGTTACTTACTGATTCAGCGGCTATAAGGGATGTATTGTTGTTCCCAACGATGAAGAACTTGGAGAAATAAATAATAAATAATATAATATAAAAGGAATCTCTAGTAGATTCCTTTTTTAATTGTTTTTATGAAAATCACCAAAATATAAAATTAACTACAAATCCCATAATGTTTGTGATATAATCACATATAGGTAAAAGTATATATTTCCAAATACTGTGAAAACTTAATATAAGAGTACAATCCTAGATTTTAGGATGTCGGAGGTCATGATGTTAAATTTTAAGAAGATAAGATTAATGACTAAGATTGCTGTTTATGAAAAAAAGGACGGCAAGGAAGACATTCATCTTAGTAAATATTATAAAACAGATTATGTAAGATTCCAGATTTTAAAATCTATTATAAGTGCAACTGTAGCCTACGCCCTTATCATTGCCATGATAGTATTTTATAGGTTGGAATACTTGATTAAGAATGCAATTACCCTTGACTATAAGTTAGTAGGAACTTATGTATTGGGTATTTATTTGGTAGTTATTACTCTATATGGAGTAGGGTCAGCCATAGGATATTCATTGAAATATGATGCCTCTAGGAAAAAGCTATCAAGGTATTTTAAATTACTGAATAGGCTGAAAAAAGTTTATAATGAAAGTAACGAGTCTTAAATTTGGAGGATTTTGTCATGATGCAATTACTCGTATTCAGGGAAAGAGTTAAAAACTTCTATCAAAGGTACGATGCATATTTAATACCTGTGGTAAAATTTATTTTTGCCTTTATAGCATTTCAAACAATTAATAAAGAGATTGGATACGACGCTAGGCTTAATGCTTTACCTGTTGTTCTGGCCCTTTCTCTTTTAAGTGCATTTACACCCTCTTCAATTATGGTGCTTTTAGCAACTTTAGTATCAGTATTACATGTGTATTTTATTTCCCCTATTTTATCAATTATAGTTATTGTAATTATGCTGATTTTGTATCTCTTATTTGCAAGATTTACGCCAAAACAGGGGTATGTTATATTAGCAATACCGATTTTATTCATATTAAAGATACCATATACTATCCCTATATTGTTAGGCCTTGTAGCCACTCCTATAACTATGATTCCAACTAGTTGTGGCGTTATAGTTTATTTCTTATTCCAGATTATTAAAACAGCAGTAACCAAGGAAATTAATATCTCTGTTGAGGAAATAGTTCAGTTTTATACCTATATTATTGATAGCCTTATAGAAAATCGCCAGATGATTATGACTATAGTTGTTTTTGCCTTAATTATTATGGTTACCTTTTTTATTAGGAAAATGTCATTTGATTATGCATTTGAAATTTCTATCTTAGCAGGAGGTCTTACCTGCATATTAGGCTTCTTGATTAGCTATTTAGTGCTGGGCAGGTCTGACCAAATATTAAGTATGATCTTAGGGACAATTGTATCCATAGGTATAGTTTATATAATTCATTTCTTTAGGCTGACCTTAGATTATTCCGGGGTAGAGACTGCTCAATTTGAAGATGATGTATATTATTACTATGTAAAGGCAGTACCTAAAGTAACAGTTACGGTGCCTCAGGTTAATGTTAAACGTATTAACACCAGGGGTAGAGAATTTAGTGAGCCTGATATTGATGATGTAGAGGATATAAAGGACTTAGAGGATGCTTTACATTATAATTATGAGGATGAAGAGGATACCAATTAGTTATTATAATTATCAGACATTAATTTATCACAATAATAGCTTAAACTAATGTATAAGCATATATAAAAGCGTGAATAATATGGCGGGAGAGATAGCG
>JAAYRE010000108.1 GCA_012518935.1 Clostridiales bacterium | reverse complement strand
GCTGATTAAAATATTGTGCAAAGAAAGATGAATAGATCACATAAGAACTACAACTGGCTTTCTGATATAACTCCTTTGTCATTTTCTCCTGCACTTGGTAAAACTCCTCATAGGTCATATTGTTTTTCAGGCCAATGTTTTCCTTTGCTAGTACTTCTTTGTTTACCACTAATCCGGGGATATCCACTCCAATAGGAAGCATCCAGATATCACCATTCTCGTTTATTGCTACCTCTTTAACATAAGGGAAGCAGGAATCTAGATACTCCTTAATTCCTTCCACATTATTCAATGGATAGAATACCCCATTTTTTCGTATATTGTAACCGAAAGAGCTAGATGTATTCATAAAGCATAAATCATAGTCTTTATCCTGTGATAGAAGCTTTAATGCAAACTTATCGTCCTCTAATTCTGACCTTTTCATTGAATATCCATATCCATATGGTTCATTATCCTGATATTTCGGGGAAATATACTGAATGACAGGATTCTCCTTATGAACTTTATCTAATGTAAATCTTACTATAGCTCTGGTATTTGTCATACAGTAGACCTGGCCTTTTACATAGTAAATTCCAAAATGAAATACTGTAGCATCTGAGTATATCTCCGCTTGTTCATTTATTGATTTGATATCTGATAAAACTAATCCTCTACTATTCGAGTTGGTGATATATATAAGTTTATTACCCTTATCAAAGGTTGCAAAATATTGAAACAAACCTGTATCAAAGCTTGCTACTACTTCCATTGTATCTTTTTTTGAGTCGTATTTTAAGAGACAATATCCTTCGTTATCTAGATAGCTGTTAATTAGAAGAGTCCCATCATCACACGCTGACATACTAATCGGTATATTAAAACCAATAACATAACCCTTTTTATCCTCTATATTATAATATACTAATTTTTCTCCTTTTCATTTATAAGCTTCTTGAAAGACTTTAGAATCATCAAACCTCACATAATTATTAAATCCCAGTATATATATTCTATTCTCAAGACATACCATTTGTTTCGCATATTCAAATGCATTAAGGTCGTACAAATGCTCTATAATATCTGTATCCATCTACGCCATAAAGATTTTCCCCGTCTGTGTATAATTCATATATGGTTTCGTATTCGTTCTCCGGAGTTATTATACTCTGCTCCCCTGTCTCTGGGGTAATCTGTAAGAGGCTATCGATATAAATCATCCCATTATTTAAGACAGTAAAATCATTTTTACATATTACTGATAATGGAATTTCTTTTGTCTCTTGAGTCTCTATATCATATATATTAAAGCTTTTCCGGTCGAATATATAATAAAACTTGTCACCGGCGATAGAATAATTACGTGTATACTGATTGTCTGTAAGCTTTATGGACTTTGATTGATCTAATGTTTCGAGTTTCAATGAAATAATTACTTTGATTTTTTGCCTAATACCATAAAGCTCATATGCTTCGTTCTCATCAATCTCCTTTACCTCTTCCTATATATGATAATCCTTCCACTTTAAGAGTGAAATAAAATTTGAAGTTATCTTTTTGCTTTTCATTGTTGTGAATGAATAGAAATATAACTCTTGGTCTATTGAAAATGCTCCATTGCCAAGTTCTGTTTCACCCGTTTCAACAACATAATAAATACCATCCTTGTATACAAACATTTTATCTGCTTTCGCATCTATAATCCTCTCTACTTCACCACTGATAGGATCATAACAGAATATGTTTCCATCCTTCATATCTTTGAGCGCATAGATAGCATATGATTCTAGTATAAAATATAGCTTCCCGTCGATGCAAAAGAGCCGTTTGGCAGGCATCGAGGCCACAAGCTCTGATTTACCATCCTTGATGCGATAAATAAAATAATCTACACCATAATTAACATAATACACAATATCATAAACAGGATCCTTACATAGTAATACCTGATTGTCTTCTTTAATATTTACGCTTATATTGCCATATCCATTTACATTTTTTTCTTTTGCAACTAAACTTTCATCTTTTAATCCCTTTTTAAGTGAAATAGGAGCTTCATCATTTAGATAACCTCCCTCATCTATAGATCTACTCACATTAGTGAATACCTTAGAATTCGAGTTGTCATTTGAACTATCTACATCACTTGTATTTACATCTGAGCCTTTCAAGTTAGAACAAGCTGTTAATGATATACAGAAGCAAATAACTACTAGTGTTCGTATTTTATGATTTTTAACCATATCGAATATTCTCCTTATGTATCTTTATACTACCAAAATAATTACAGCACATTACGCTATTTATTATATTTTGCATATAGGGTAAATACTCTTTCTTAATCAAATTAATATTCTGGGCAAAAAACAAAGAATAATAAATATCGATTGCCCCTTACATATATTACCACAAATTCTCACCTATGTCTATTCGCTTTTTGTATGCTTTTGCTTATTTATGGTGTTTTTTGTTTCCTATTTGTTGTAGGTTTTAATCTTACAGTTGATTTTTTCTTATTGGATGCTTTTATTTTCTGTCTGCTAAAGAACTTTTCTATAACAAAAAAAGCCACCTAGCACGGTAGCTTTTCTAATATAGGGTTATTATTTCTGTCACTATTTCCATTTGAAAGTAATAATTCCGATAACAATTATAAGGATTCCAATTAATTTACGCCATTCAAACTCTACTTTCTCTGTTCCGAATATACCAAGAAGTTCAACTAGATATGCAACCAACATCTGGGCAGTAATTATAAACATATTTGCCCTGGCCGGGCCTAAAGTGTCAACACTTTTTATTACTGTATAAGTAATCATGGCACCTAAAACACCGCCCAGTAGCATGTATTTATTCTCAATTTTTATTAGGTCTTGGAAATTACCTTCCCGTCCGGTGATTACCCATGCTCCAAGGCATACAATAAGAGCAGAAAACTGCACAAAACTTGCACATACCCAGATACTGCTTTGTTTGGTAACCCCCGTATTAAAGACCCCTTGAATACTCATTAAGGCACCAGAAATTATTGCTATTATAAAACCCAACATATATATACCAAACCTTTCATGTTATTTTTTGTCAACTTAAATACTATCATTAATATTCTACAGTTGCAGATCATCAATGATAGTATCTAAGATTTAAAGTAGGATTTCTTTCTTAACATTTCCAGATTTGATATTTACTATTCATTTTGTCATAGGTGTGAGATTTGCATCTGTACACTCCTAATTTTATTTTGTAACAGTCTTTTTTAAGCAGTTTGTAAGTATTTCAATCATCTCTTCTATATGCTTCTTTTCTAGAATAAGAGGAGGTAAGAATCTAATTACATTTGTTCCTGCAGATATTAGAATTAGACCCATATCCAATGAATCGGCTATGATATCCTTTACGGGAATGGAGAATTCAAGCCCCTGCATTAATCCCTTACCCCTATATCCTGTAATAATATCATAGGCACTAACCAGTGTTTGAAGCTTTTCAGAAAGATATTTACCCATCTTATTAACATTATCAAGTATGTTTTTACTCTCAAATATGTCGAATACTTTGCTTACAGCTGCTCCCACAAATGGATTGCCTCCATAGGTGGTTCCATGGTCCCCAGGCTCAAATGCTGCTGCAATATTTTCGCTTGCTGCAAATGCTCCAACCGGCACTCCACAACCTAAAGCCTTGGCACAGGTAACAATATCTGGTTTTACATCATAGCCCTGGTAAGCAAACATGTGGCCCGTTCTGCCCATACCACATTGGATTTCATCAAATATCAATATTATACCTTTTTCATCACATAGTTTTCGAACACCCTTAATGAATTCCTCACTAGCAGGATAAATACCACCTTCTCCTTGCACAGGTTCCATAATAATAGCACAGGTATTGTTATTGATTAGAGTCTTAACACTATTAAGATCATTAAACTTTGCAAACTTCACCCCACCAATTAAGGGTTCAAAGGGGTCTCTGTATTTCTTTGTGCCAGTTATGCTTAGTGCTCCCATACTCCTACCGTGGAAAGAATGTTCCATAGAGATAATTTCTCCTCCATCCTTACCGGTCTTTTTATAATGATACTTTCTTGCCAGCTTAATAGCTCCCTCCACAGCCTCAGCTCCGCTATTAGTAAAAAATACGCGGTCCAAACCTGTGGCACTTGATAGTTTCTTTACAGCTTCAAGAGTCGGAACATTATAAAAATAATTAGACGTGTGCAAAAGAAGATCCACCTGACTCTTTAAAGCAGAGTTATATTCCTCGTCACCGTATCCTATGGCGTATACTCCTATTCCTGATGTAAAATCTAGATATCTCTTACCGTTTATGTCATAAAGATACATGTCTTTACCATGATCCAGTACTACAGGATACCGGTTGTAGGTATGCATTAATACATTTTCAGCTTCCTTAATTATCTGATTCATTTTATTCATCCTGTGTCACATCCCTTCCCTAATAGCTTATTAACTTATTAGCTTATTGACTTATTAGCTCATTAGCTAGTTAGCTTCTAAATTTTCTCGTTATCAAAAAGATTCTCCTTGTGAATGATTGCTGTTCCTATTCCCTTATTTGTAAAGAATTCAAGTAAAAGACAATGGGGCATTCTGCCATCAAGAATATGGACTCTAGACACTCCATTTCTTACAGCATCAACGCAGTTTTTAAGTTTTGGAAGCATACCGCCTCCCACAAAGCCACTATCTAGTAGCTCATCTGCCTTATCCAATGTAAGAACTGATATTAGGCTATTCTTGTCATCAGGATTTGCATAAACCCCCTCAATATCTGTTAAGAATACCAGCTTTTCAGCTCCAACAGCTGTAGCTATTGCACAGGCAACATCATCAGCATTTATATTATAATTAATAAAATCATCATCTAATCCTATGGGTGCAATAACCGGTACAAAATCATTATCTATAAGAGTATCTATAAGGTTTACATTAACCTCTTTAATGTTGCCCACAAATCCAATATCCTTGTCGCCCACCAATTTCTTTTCAACCTTAAGGGTTGCTCCATCCTTACCACTTATTCCAACTGCTTTTACTCCAAGCTTCTCTACCATCTGAACTAAGCCTTTGTTAACCTTCCCTAGAACCATTTCAGCAACTTCCATTGTCTTCTCATCTGTAACCCGAAGTCCTTCTACAAATGTAGTCTCATGGCCAAGGACTTGTAGCCATTTACTTATTTCTTTTCCACCGCCATGAACGATAATAGGCTTCATCCCTACCAGCTTAAGTAAGGCCACATCTTTTATAACATTTGATTGAAGGTTCTCGTCTAACATAGCACTACCTCCATATTTAACAACAACCTTCTTGTTATTAAATTTTTGAATATAGGGTAAGGCTTCTATTAAAGTCTCTGCCTTTAGTAGTATTTGCTGATTCATGTATTCCATCTGTTTAGTATCCTTTCTTAATTATGAGCGATAATCGGCATTAATCTTAATATAGTCATATGAAAAGTCACAGCCCCATGCTGTTGCTTCCTCAAAGCCCTGCTTTATGTCAGCAAGAGCCTTTACTTCTTTAGCAGAAAGTATCTTTGTTGCTAAATCTTCAGAGTAGTCCGTAGCCATGCCACTCTCTACTAATTTAAGGCTACCTTCTGCACTTTCTATATACAAATCCACCTTATCAGTATCAAAGTCTGCACCGGAGTATCCCATGGCACAAAGTATTCTTCCCCAATTGGCATCATTTCCATATATAGCAGTCTTAACCAGGTTGGAAGTAATAATTGATTTACTTATGGTGGCAGCTTCTTCATAGCTCTTTGCACCCTTAACAGTTACTTCAAACAGCTTTGTGGCCCCTTCTCCATCTGCTGCTATCATTTTTGATAGGCTTGTTGTTACCATATTGAGAGCTTTGCAAAATATATCATAGGCCTGATTTTTTTCTCTAATCTCAGTATTACCTGCCAACCCATTAGCCAATATAAGAAGGGAGTCGTTGGTACTGGTATCTCTATCAACAGATATCATGTTAAATGAGTACTTAACATCACTACTTACTGCCTCTTGGAGTAAATTTTTACTAATAGCTATATCCGTAGTAACCACGCCTATTAATGTTGCCATGTTAGGATGAATCATACCAGAGCCCTTAGCCATACCACCGATGGTAATATCTTTTCCATCAATGTTAAATGTTACAGCACATTCCTTAGTATAGGTGTCAGTGGTCATAATAGCCTCTGCTGCTCTTAGACCTGCTTCACTAGAATCATCCAGTTCCTGAACTAATTTAGCTATGTTATCTGTTATAATATCAATTGGGAGTTGCTTTCCAATTATACCTGTTGATGCTGTATATACTGCCTCTACAGGAATATTTAGTTGCTCTGCCACCTTACTTGCCATAAGATAATTATTCTTATTACCCTCTTCTCCAGTACATGCATTGGCAACACCACTATTAATAATTATACTCTGAATAAAATCACTTTCTTTAGTCAACTTTATATCCCAATTAACAGGTGCAGCCTTTACAATATTAGTAGTGAATGCACCTGCCCCCTTGGCAGGAACAGCTGAATAAATCAAAGCCATATCTTTTCTTTTCTTTTTTATACCGGCATAAATGCCTGCAGCACTATATCCTTTGGGCTTTGTAACGCCTCCACTAATCATCTCCATATTTAATCCTCCATTCTAGACCCTTTGGTTTATTCACCTGATATTCATAGTTATATCCATGTATAGATCTAATTGATGTATATTAATTTATTTATAATTATACATTTAAACTAAATATTATGCAACACTTATTTTAATTTTTTTATATTTATTCCGTGGGCAAGTAATTTTTCATGTATCTTAGATATGGGAAAACCCACTACATTATAATAATCCCCGTGAATTTCCTTTATATATATCCCAAATCCTCCTTGTATCCCATAGGCTCCTGCTTTATCCATGGATTCACCGGAATCAACATAAGTATGAATTTCATCTAAGGTTAGAGGCTGTACTACTACTTCAGTTTTCACACTGAAGCTGATAATCTCATCAGGTTCATAATTCTTATTCTTTCTTATAATAATACAGACACCTGTAATTACCTCATGGCTATCATTAGAAAGAGACTGTAACATTCTTATGGCATTCTCTCTGTCCTTTGGCTTTCCCAAAGCCTGTCCATTATGAAAAACCATAGTATCCGCTCCTATTATAATGAGGCCAGGTTGCCTATTTTTTAGCGTATTGGCTACATCTTTTGCCTTTAACATAGCTAAGGCTTCTACTATATCTGATGGAGATGACTCAATAACTTCTTCATTTACATGAGATGGAATTGTCTCATAGGATATACCCATCTGATCCATTATTTCTTTTCTTCTAGGTGATTCTGATGCCAAAATTATTCTATACATTGTATTTCCTTTCACACTACTTTCTCATGAATTTCTATTATATTTAATCTCTTATTTTTCCTACCATTATAATAAATAAACAGTGGAAGTAAAGCATATTATACCTATAAAAACAAAATATAACAGAAAAATAATGAATTTTTATACTTTTTCATTTTACTACTTGCATATTAATTAATATTAGTGTATATTTAATCACATAAATATATTAACTGATAGATATTATTAATCATTATTATTATGGGATTAGTATGAAGTAATTTATAGTGTGAAATTTTACACTGCGAATATTGCCATAGAGCTTAAATTCGCAGACATCATGAATGGAGGTTTATTATGAAAGAAAAAATTGTTTTAGCTTATTCCGGTGGTCTTGACACCACAGCTATTATCCCTTGGTTAAAGGAAAACTATGACTACGATGTTATCTGCGTATGTATTGATGTAGGTCAAGGTAACGAGCTTGACGGTCTTGAAGAAAGAGCTAAATTATCCGGGGCATCAAAGCTCTATATTGAAAATGTAGTTGATGAATTTGTAGATGACTTCGTTATACCCTGTGTAAAAGCCGGTGCTGTATATGAGAACAAATATCTGCTGGGTACTTCCATGGCCAGACCCGTAATTGCAAAAAAACTAGTTGAAATTGCAAAAAAAGAAGGTGCTACAGCAATATGCCACGGATGTACAGGTAAAGGAAATGACCAGGTACGTTTTGAGCTAACCATTAAGGCCCTGGCACCAGAGCTTAATATTATAGCCCCTTGGAGAATATGGGATCTTTCTTCAAGAGAAGAAGAAATAGAATACTGTGCAAAACATGGCATTAATCTTCCCTTCTCTGCTGATAACAGTTACTCCCGTGACCGTAATCTTTGGCATATCAGCCATGAGGGCTTAGAGCTTGAGGATCCATCCAAGGCACCTAATTATGAACATTTATTGGTCTTAGGTACATATCCTGAGAAAGCTCCTGATACAGGTGAAATCATAAGTATTACATTTGATAAGGGGATACCCACTAGTCTAAACGGAAAGAAAATGTCTGCAACAGCTATCATAAAAGAGCTTAATATTATAGGAGGAAAACATGGTATAGGTATAGTAGATATAGTTGAAAATCGTGTTGTGGGAATGAAATCAAGAGGGGTCTATGAGACTCCTGGAGGGTCAATCCTTATGGAAGCTCATGAACAATTAGAGGAGTTGGTACTAGACCGTGATACCTTGTCTGCTAAAAAAGAAATTGCTAATCGCTTCGCCAACTTAGTATATGAAGGCAAATGGTTTGCTCCCCTTCGTGAAGCTTACCAGGCTTTTATTGATGTTACACAAGAATATGTTACAGGTGAAGTTAGTCTAAAACTTTATAAAGGAAATATAATTAAGCAAGGTACCACATCCCCCTACTCATTATATGACGAAAGCATTGCTTCTTTCACTACTGGTGAATTATATAACCATAAGGATGCTGAGGGCTTTATAAATCTATTCGGATTATCTATGAAGGTTCGTGGTATCAAGCAAAGTAAATAAATATCAGGTATAATTGTGCACTTTTTACAAAATTACAGCATTAACTTATCTCAAATGAATATGTACAAAACTTAAGTTATTTGGTATAATTTACATGTATATGTAAGTCTAATTAAATAAGGAGGAATTATAGTGAAATTAAAAAACAAAGTATTATCAACACTTATTGCTACAGTTTTAGTTCTTTCTATGATGGTTGGAACAGCACTGGCACAGACTCATGAGCTTCCTTTTGATTATCCAGAAGATGCTGGCTATGTTTCACCCGATAACGATGTATGGGTAGTTCTATTTGGTGGAGCTGCTGCACCCCCATTAACAGATGACGAGGCACTTCGTGATTCTATTAGGTCAGTTGATGTTATTATCAGCGGAAATGCAACTTTTGATGCACATATTGTTGCTAACGGACCTTCATGGACTCCTCATGATTTTTATGGTCAGTCTGTAGATGGCGAAACAACCATTAACATACCATACGATATGACAGGTGTAGGATATACAGAAGTTGTAGTTAATCTTAAAAACAAATCAGAAGGTCCTCTTCAGATAACAAGAATGGACTTTAAGGATGCTGATGGTAATGTAGTTTTAGCCCATGGTGCTGCATCTGATGCTGCTCCTGTAGAAGAGCCTGCAGATGACAATGATGATGTTGTTGAAGTAGCTGAAACAGCTCCTGAGGCTCCAGCAAAAACCGAAACCGCTCCTAAGACAGGTCTTGTATCTTCTGCATTATTATTAGGCTTAGGTGCTGTAGCATTTGGTACTGGTGCTGTTGTTCTTAAGAAAAAAGAAGACTAAAGTAATACATACTCAATAAGAAATAAAAGATATAGTGGCTGGGCTTCTCACTTTGAGAGACCCAGCCATTTTGTTTGATTATTACATGTACTTTTTAAGGAAATTTTCTACTGCTTTCTTATAGCCATTCCTGTTGGTTTCATAGCTACTAGCATGTCCTGCCCCTGCCACTAGATAAAGAGCCTTACTTTTTCTTTTGCTTTTATACATTTCCTTAGACATTCTTGTAGGAACGTACTTGTCTTTCTTTCCATGTATAAATAAAATAGGGGTGTCTGTTCTACTTACCACTTGAATCGGTGATACCTCACCATACCAGAAGCCAGCTCGCAGGTAAGTTATTAAACTTTCCAATGGAATCAAAACTTGTGGCAAATGATAATAATATTTTATCTGATGTTTTAGCAACTCCTTCAAGTCAGAGTAAGCACAATCAGCTATGGCACAAACCACTCTATCATCAATTCCAAGATGTAGTAAGACTGTTGCAGCACCCATGGATTCACCGTGGGTTACCATTATACAATCAGGCCCATAGGTATCACAGCACCAATCAATGATTTTCTTTAAATCATATTTTTCATAATAGCCCATGGATGTATATGCCCTACCACTTAATCCATGATTTCTATGATCATATATCAAAACATTATATCCTAAATCCAAAAATATACTTGCATACAAGAGAGATTTATATTTTCCCCTTGAAAAGCCATGGCACAAAATCGCTATCTTATTGTCAGATGAGCCTGATTTTAATAATTCACAGGATAAATCATAGCCATAATCCGAACGAATCATAAATCTTT
>JAAYRE010000107.1 GCA_012518935.1 Clostridiales bacterium | reverse complement strand
TGGGCCTTAGTAAAGGGTCTCGCTGTTATTATGCTCTTTTGGCTTATAGCTGTTATTTTTCAATTTAATGTAGTTATATGGATTATATCCAATACAATTGATGTAGGTATTATAGCAATCTTGATAGTGTTTCAACCAGAACTTCGAAAAGCACTGGAACAGCTGGGTAAGAAAAACCTTTTTCGCTCAATGCTTATATTTGAGGATGTCAAAGAAAAGAATGAAAGGTTTTCAGATTATACATTAGATGAGATTATTCGAGCTACCTTTGAATTGGCTAGAAATAAAACCGGAGCCTTAATAGTTATAGAAGAGGATATTTTACTGTATGAATATGAAAATACAGGAATATCCCTTGATAGTATATTAAGTAGTGAATTGCTAATTAATATATTTGAGAGAAACACACCGCTCCATGATGGAGCAGTAATATTACGGGGCAATCGAATTACAGCCGCCACCTGTTATCTTCCCTTGTCAGATAACATACAACTTAGTAAGGACCTTGGAACAAGACATCGTGCAGGGATAGGTATCAGTGAAGTATCAGACTGTCTTACCATCATAGTTTCAGAAGAGACTGGTAAGGTGTCCATAGCAAAAGAAGGCAAGTTGATACGTAATGTGGATGGTGATTACCTTAGGATTAAGCTTATTGGTTCTCAGAAAAAAACAGCTGATGCTAAGCAGCGGCTAAGATTTTGGAGGGGAAGACGAGGGAATGAAAGAAAAGTTGACTAGAAATGTTGGTCTTAAAATTCTATCAGTACTTCTTGCAGCGATTTTGTGGTTAGCTATTACGAATCTGGATGATCCAGTTCGGTATGAAAGTTTTCCAGACGTGCCAGTTGTAATCAAGAACGAAGACATCATTAACACTCCCAATCAAAGTTATGTAATAGTAGAGGGTGAAACCATTGATTTCAAGGTGGCAGCAAGGAGATCCATAATAGAGAGTATATCAGAAGCGGATTTTGAGGTAACGGCTGATTTTGCCCATTTGTCCAAGGTGAACTCTGTTAATATTAACATAACCCCCAAAAGATTTAAGGATGAAATACAAATCGTTGACAGAGGGAATGTTCAGAATGTGATTATTAATATTGAAGAATTATCCCAGAAGGATTTTAAAATAAATGTAGTCGAAAAGGGCAAGGTACAAGAGGGATATTTTCTAGGACCGGAGTCTGCTAGTCCTAACATGATTCGTATATCCGGACCCAAAAGTAGAATCGAGCAAATTAAACAAGTGGTAGTAGAGGCTGATGTTGAAGGTGCATCAAGTTATGTTAGAAAGCTGTCTGAGCCAATTGCCCTTGATGAAGAGGGTAATGTTATAGATCCTACCAGACTATCATTTAGTCATAATTATATAGAAGTGGGCTTTGAGCTTTATCCAATAAAAGAAATTCCCTTAACAATTACAACAACGGGAGAGCCTGCTCCTGGCTATATAATGACAGGCATGGAATATCAGCCTAAAACCATTGAGATAGCAGCTGAAAACTCCAAGCTAAAAACTATTAATAGCTTAGAGGTTTTCTGGGACATATCAGGTGCAACCGATAATGTAGAGGAGTTTATAGGCTTGCAAAAATGGTTAGAAGAGGGAGTTCATCTAGTAGGTGAAGACACCACAGCTTCTGTTAATATAACTATTGAAAAACTTGAAGTAAAGGAAATATCCATATGGCCTAATGATATTGAGTTAAAGAACAAGTCTCCATACTTGGATACAACATTTATTACTAAGGGACCGATTAAGGTTAATATATTAGGCCCTAGAAGTGAAATAGATTCTGTAACCAGGAGTAACCTGCACCCCTTCATTGAATTGCTGGGTTATTCCGCTGGTACATATTATATAGACCTTGCAACAGACATATCGCAAAACATATCCTTTGTAGATAGACCGAGGGTTTTGATTAGTCTTGCCACACAACAAAAACCTTAAAAAGATATTGCTAAATAAATATACCAGTGTTATAATTGGGGTCACAATATTTTGTGACCCTTATATTTATGCATTAATATAGAGTTCTTAATCTAGCATAAACTATATAAGTGTTACATACTATAAGCTAACAGCATAAAATAATAATATTTACATAAAACAATAAAATGAAGAAGGGATATGATTGAATGGGACTCGTGTAGATAATTGTATATTATTTATCGTAAAAAAATATAGTGTGATATATCGACTCCGTAACTAGTATAATATTTGATAATGTATTTTTATTAACAACAGTTATATTATATAAGGAGGATATGCTATTATGAATTATAAAAGATATAAGAAAAACCCAGTAATTGAACTGGAGGATAGACAGTGGCCAAGCAAGGAAATAAACGAGGCTCCCATATGGTGTAGTGTGGACCTTAGAGATGGTAACCAGGCCTTAATTGAGCCAATGGTAGTGGAGGAGAAGATAGAGTTTTTTAACCTCTTGGTTCAGCTTGGATTTAAAGAAATTGAAGTGGGCTTTCCCTCTGCATCACAAATTGAATTTGATTTTTTAAGGCAACTTATTGATCGTAATTTGATTCCAGATGATGTGACTGTGCAGGTGCTTGTACAGTGTAGAGAGCATTTACTAAAAAGAACATTTGAAGCCATAGAGGGGCTACCAAGGGCTATTGTTCATATATATAATTCTGTGTCTGTATTACAAAGAGACGTGGTATTTAATATGAACAAAGAGCAAATCAAGCAGATTGCCATTGATGGAACTGAGCTAGTTAAGAAATATGCCAAGGACTTTCCAGGTGAAATAATATTGGAATATTCACCTGAAAGCTTTACGGGAGCAGAGGTAGATTATTCTCTAGAAGTATGTGAAGCAGTAATTGATACCTGGGGTGCCTCTCCTGAGAAGAAGGTAATTATTAATCTACCATCAACCGTTGAGATGAACACGCCCAATGTTTATGCAGACCAGATAGAATGGATGAGCAAAAACTTTAAGAAAAGGGACAGCATAATTCTTAGTGTACATCCTCATAATGACCGTGGTACAGGAATAGCAGCAACAGAATTGGCACTTTTAGCAGGGGCTGATAGGGTTGAAGGAACCTTATTTGGCAATGGAGAAAGAACCGGTAATGTGGATGTTTTAACAATTGCTTATAATATGTTCTCCCAAGGAATAGATCCAAAACTAGAGATAGCTAATATTAATGACATAATTGAGGTGTATGAGCGTTTAACTAAGATGAAGGTCCACGAGCGACATCCTTATGCAGGAAAGCTAGTGTTTACAGCGTTCTCAGGTTCCCATCAGGATGCAATTAACAAGGGAATTCATGCTTTGAAGGAAAGAAAAAGCAGTATATGGCAAGTTCCTTATCTTCCCATTGATCCTGCAGATATTGGTAGAAGTTATGAACCTATTGTTCGTATCAATAGTCAGTCTGGTAAGGGCGGCGTAGCCTTTATTATGGAGACCTATTTCGGATTTAAACTTCCTAAGGCTATGCATAAAGAGTTTGCCGATATCATCCAGCCTATCTCTGAAAAGCAGGGCGAAGTTGCTCCTGAGCAGATCATGGATGTATTCAAGAAAAGCTATATTGATAGAAAGGAACCCTTACACTTTAGAAGATGTAAGTTTGAAGATCTTGTAGATAATGAGGAAGGATGTACCCATGCCACCATCTACTACACAGACTATGGTGTAGAGAAGTCCTTTGAAGCAACAGGTAATGGACCTATTGATGCTGTTCTTAAAGGATTACAAGAAGAACTGGATATTAATATTAAGGTTCTTGACTATACTGAGCATGCTCTTGGGGGCGGTGCTGGTGCACAAGCAGCAGCATATATTCACATGCTGGATGCAAAAAATAGTAAGACTACATTTGGTGTTGGTGTTAGCTCCAATATCACTAGAGCTTCTATTAGAGCTATATTTAGTGCTATGAATCGCTTGGGTATAAAAGAATAGATAAATTCAGATTAACATAATAACAATTTTGTGATAGGGCTGTTACAGAATTTTATAAGTAACTCTTTGAATAATCAATGAGCTACCTTATAACTTTTGCAATAGCCCTAGAATATTGTTAACCATGATTAATCTATGGCAATTAAGGTGAAAATATAGATAAAATGTATAACTGGCATATGTCCTTGGTCATGAAGATGGTAGATTTCTTGACGCATCATAAGGCTTAATGCTATAATCATTGTTGTGTAACTGTAAATAATCCCAAAACGATTGGAGGCTAGTGATGAAGGTTAGCATAATAATTCCATTTCACAAGGGAGAGGCATATTTAAGAGATTGCCTTGATAGTTTAGTAGCACAGACTTACCAGAACATGGAGGTTATCGTTATTAGCGACCATGCTCCTGAAGATGACTTAGCAATTCTTTCAGAGTATAACAATGAATTGGCGGTGAACTTATACCGTCTGGAAGATAAGACAGGGGTTGCAGCTGCTAGAAACCTTGGACTTGATATGGCTTCAGGGGATTATGTATATTTTTTGGATAGTGATGATTATTTATATGAGAATACTATAGAAGAACTGGTGTTAGCTGCCCTGGAGAGAAATGATGATATCATCTATGGTAAGAAGAAGCCAACCTGGTTTCAAAGGAGTGTATTTATCGCAAGGGCACAGGAGGAACAGGAGGCTAAGGACCAAGAAGTAGAAAATGATGAAAATGAGCTGGAAACCCCGGATCTAAAGATGGAGGATGACCAAGGGGATGATGCTGAGGATGACTCTGACTCAGAGGATCCCTCAGATGATAAAGATAGCTCTGAAGTGGACAAGGATTCAAGGCAGGACAAAAAGGATAAGAAAAAGCATCCTCTGGAAGATGAAGACGATAAGAACGCTGCAGATGACTTGACAGAAGAGGAACTTATAGAACTGAGACAGATTAGAACAAGGCGGGCCCATCGAATACTGGTATCTAAGCGAAAAGGAGTTAGGAATATATCCATTCTTAATATCCTATTTAAACGTAGCTTTATTGAAGAGAACAATATACGCTTTCCTGAGGATTTTATTTATTTTTCAGACCTTCCATTTCTTATGGAAGCCTTGTCTAAAACCGATAGATATATGAAGCGCTTTAGGGCAGTTTATATCAAGCGTAAGCACAATGATGCCATAAATTTCCCTGCCCTTTCTCAGATACGGGATCCAAATCGTTTTAATGAATTTGTTGGTGTTTATTATGAAGCAGTAAAACGTATTGAGAGAGAATCTGATCTGAAAAATCGGCTTGATAAAAAGTATATCTCTTACTATACAAGAGTATATGCTCCAAGACTAAAAAGAAGTAAGAATGATAAATGGCGTGAAGAGAACTTTATCAAAATGAGCCTTCTGGCAAAAGAGATGAACAGAGCAGTTGTCCGAAAGTTAAGAGGTTATAATCGCCGCCTTATTAAAGCCTTAATTAATGAAAACATTGATAAATCCATTCGCTTAGTTAAGGTGCACTTAGGTTATAAGAAATTTAAGAGAATTATTCGTAATAAGAAGGCCTTATTCAAAACCTTATATACTCATGTATTCCTTAAAAAACCCTTAGCAAAAAACTGGGTAATTTTTGAGAGTTTCTTTGGAAAGAGTTATTCAGATAGTCCCAAATATATATATGAATATATATCTGCTAATTTTCCTGGGAAATATAAGTGTATCTGGATTATTAATAAAAAAGGAAGCAGAATTCCCTTTAGACATAAGAAAATAAAGCGTTTTAGCTTGCGATATTATTACTATATGGCAAGGTGCGGTTATTTTGTTTTTAATAGCAGGCAACCGGAATGGGTGGTAAAGAGAGAAGGAAGTGTCTTTTTACAGACCTGGCATGGCACACCTTTAAAGAAATTAGTGTTTGATATTGAAGATATTAATTCAGCATCACCAAAATACAAGCAACAGGTGTATAAGCAATCTAGGGCTTGGGATTATCTTATATCAGCCAATGAATTTAGTAGCGAGACATTCAAACGGTGCTTTATGTTTGATAATACCATACTAGAGACAGGTTATCCAAGAAATGATATCCTTCATTCTCCCGATAGGGACCAAATTGCTGCTATTATTAGAAAAAGGATAGGTATACCTAAAGATAAAAAGATTATACTCTATGCACCGACTTGGCGTGATGATGAGTTTTATGGTAAGGGTAAATACAAATTTGAATTGCAAATAAATCTAGAATTAATGGAGAAAGAACTTGGGGATGAATATGTATTTTTACTGCGAACCCACTATTTTATAGCAGATCACATTGATCTTTCCCATATATCAGGATTTGCTTATAATGTTAGCAAATATGATGATATTTCAGAGCTTTATTTAATATCCGACATTCTTATTACTGACTACTCATCGGTATTCTTTGATTATGCCAATTTGAAAAGACCAATGCTCTTCTACACCTATGATTTGGAGAAATATAGGGATATTCTTCGGGGATTTTATATTGATATTGAGGAAGAAGTACCTGGACCCTTATTATTTACAACAGAAGAAGTCATTGATGGCATAAAGAATATTGATAAGATATCTCGAGATTATCATTCTAAGTATGAGAAATTTTATGACAGGTTTTGTGGCTGGGAAGATGGACAGGCATCAAAAAAAGTGGTAGAATCGGTATTTAAGATATAAGAAGTATTAAGATGTGGATGGAGATAAGTGTGAAGAGAGTATTTAAGAATTTTAAAAAGTATAGATATCTTTTATTCGAACTTACGAAAAAGAATATCAAATTAAAATATAGACGTTCCTATCTAGGTATACTTTGGACCTTGCTTGAGCCTATATTAACAACCCTAGTGCTAACCATAGTGTTCTTGGGATTTAGAGGGAAAAAAGACGCATCATTTCCTGTATATATTTTAACAGGAAGACTTTTGTATTCGTTTTTTTCCGAATCCACAAAGCAAGCCATGAAATCAATCCGCTCTAATAGTGGAATGATAAAGAAGGTATATGTTCCCAAGTATATTTATCCCCTATCCAATGTATTATCAAGTTATATTACCTTTCTTATATCCATGGTAGTATTATTTGGTGCTATGATTGTCTTTAAAATATATCCAACTATATATATATTTAATGCAATTTTACCTATGTTGCAACTTTTAATACTTAGTCTGGGTATGGGATTAATACTTGCTACATTGGCGGTGTTTTTCCGAGATATGGAGTATTTGTGGAGTGTAGTTCTAATGATGATTATGTATACTTCAGCGATATTTTATGATGCAGGAAAAGTTCCAGCACAATGGATATTTAATTATAACCCAATCTATCATATAATAGTTAATTTTAGGAACAGTGTATTTGGTAGTCCTTTAGATGTGCAGGCATTACAGATTTCTACTATATATAGTATTGCATCACTGCTTCTAGGAATTATTGTTTTTTATAGGAAACAGGATAAATTTATACTAAATATATAATAAGTTGATAGATGATGGCTCTAATATGGAGGATATTGTGGATAAAGAGGTAATTAAGGTAAATAATCTCGGTATGAGATTTAACTTAATGGAAAAGAAAGTTGATAATTTCAAGGAATATGTCATTAAATTTTTGAAAAGAGAAATAAGATATCAAGAGTTTTTTGCACTGAAGGACATATCCTTTTCTGTTAATCAAGGGGAACGATTAGGTATCCTTGGTTTAAATGGTGCGGGAAAAAGTACTTTATTAAAGATTATAGCAGGAGTGTTAAAGCCTTCAGAGGGGGAAGTATCTTCAAAAGGTAAAATTGTTCCCCTTCTTGAGCTTGGTGCAGGATTTGACCCACAATATACAGGTGCAGAAAATATATATTTGTATGGAGCAGTACTTGGATATCCCAGAGATTTCATCAGTGAGAAATATAATGAGATTGTGGAGTTTTCTGAATTACAGGACTTTATAGATGTTCCTGTAAAAAACTACTCCTCAGGAATGAAGGCAAGGCTTGGTTTTTCTATAGCAACTGTCATGGATCCAGATATTCTTATATTAGATGAAGTGCTATCTGTAGGAGATGCAAAATTCAAGAAGAAAAGTGAAAAAAGAATAATGGATTTATTTGATAGAGGAGTTACTGTATTATTCGTATCTCATTCCGTTGAGCAGGTAAGAAGGATTTGTCACCGGGCCATTATTCTTGACAAAGGGTCATTAATAGCAGATGGTCCAGCTGATAAGATATGTGAATTATATAATGAAAAATATATTGGCGAAGTTAAGGCTAAGGCAAAGCCAAAAAAGAAGAAAAAGAAAAAGGCAAAGCCAG
>JAAYRE010000106.1 GCA_012518935.1 Clostridiales bacterium | reverse complement strand
GCTCCATCAATACCATAGGAAAGACTTCCTCTAGACTCCCCTATCTCGGTGATGGCCTCCCACACCTCATCAGCGGTCCTACATAACTTGTATCCTTCAACAACCTTAATACCCTGTTTCTTAAGCCACTCCAAGCTCTCAGAATGACTAGAGAATTCTATACCCCTAGCATCCTGTACATTAAATACAAATAGTGATAACTTACGCTCTTTAACAACCTTAGGATCTAACTGTCTAAGTGTACCGGCAGCACAGTTTCTGGGGTTGGCAAATAATTTCTTTCCCTCAACTTCTAGCCTTTCATTAACAGCTTCAAAATCAGCAGTCTTCATATAGACTTCTCCCCTAAGCTCCAAATATGGTACCGTATCCTTTAGGGATGGTCTAACATCTTTAATCATTCGTACGTTATCTGTGACATCCTCTCCATAAGTGATACCATCACCTCTGGTAACCCCCATTACTAGTCGTCCCTCTTCATAACGCAGTGAAATAGAAAGACCGTCAATCTTTTTTTCAACTATAAATACAGTGTCTTCCTTTTCTTTTAATATTTTATCTACAAAGGCATAAACCTCTTCTTTTGAAAATACATCCTGTAAACTCAACATTGGAACATTATGCTTAACTAATATTCCTGCTTCTCGTTTTGCTGTTCCTCCTACCTGCTGAGTAGGCGAATCCTTACTATATAACTCTGGATATTCCTCCTCTAATTTTCTAAGCCGTATTAACAACTGATCATATTCATAGTCAGAGATTTCAGGATCATCCTGGTTATAATAACGGTCGTTATGGTATCTTATCTCTTCTCTTAAATCTTCTATCTCCTGCCTAATATCCATATTATCCTACCACCCTAACCTTTCTATCAAATATATAACTTCTGATATAAATATTAATTATCTTCATAATCTATTAATTGATTAAGTTCTGCCAGCTCCTTGTCAGTTACATTTCTCCAAGTCCCGGTCTTTAGCCTTCCTAGGTTAATATTCATAATTCGAATTCTTACTAGCTTTGTAACCTTATATCCTAGATATTCGCACATTCGTCTTATTTGTCTATTCAACCCTTGAGTTAAAATTATCCGAAAGGTGTTTTTACCCATGGGGAAAACTTGGCAGGGCTTTGTTACAGTATCTAATATAGGCACTCCTTCAGACATCTGAGTAATAAATTCTTTGGTTATTTCCTTATTAACTGTAACAATATATTCCTTTTCATGTCCATACCTTTCCCTAAGTATAAGGTTTACTATATCTCCGTCATTGGTAAGAAGAATTAAACCTTCTGAATCCTTATCCAACCTACCAATTGGAAATATCCTTGTAGGATAGTTTACAAAATCCACTATATTATCAGGGTCTCTTGGATCTGTGGTAGAAACAATTCCAACTGGCTTGTTTAACGCTATCAAAACTCTCTTATTTTTATTCTTTATTGGTTTACCATAGAAGGTCACTGTACTTCCAGGCATCACCTTGGAACCAATAACTGCTTTTGCTCCATCTATTTTAACCTTACCATTAAGGATATGCTTGTCTGCTTCTCGTCTAGAGCACACACCAGCTTCACTTAAGAATTTATTAATTCTGACTCCTTCATCATTCTTAGTATTCATAACAACCTACTCTTTCTACTACTTTGTCTACTATTCTTCATAATATTGAATGTAATTATATATTATTTTGCCTTATTAGTCCATAAGAAAGACTTTCGTTTGCGAAACTCTAGCACCGAGCACTGCCAGCTTTACTGGCAAAACACCATGTGTGCCAGTGTGCATCCCTGCAGAGCATTTTTCAAATAATAGGACGTGCTTTACTGTTATATGAAAAAACTGCTAGAAGGGATATATAAAACATTTCCCTTTAGCAGTTTTATTATAAGAAATAATATGGTTACATATTCACTTATATATTATTTATTCCTCTGCATCAGCTTGATTATCTAGATTTTCTTCATCAACTTTATTATTTTTCTGATTAGCTAGATTATTAAGCCCATTCCAGAAAATCATCAAATCTTCATCCTTATCTTTTGCCTCTTCCCCTTTTGTATTGGTTTCTTGCAGTAATAATTGAACGTCTTCATCCTCGTTTCTTTCAAGGAAATAATCCAACTCAAAAGAGCTCATATCTTTTTCATCAACAATCTTATATTCCCCTGCTTCATTAGTGACAACATAGAATTTAGATACTCCAGGAGCTAATGTATTAATGCCTGCGAATTTAATATCATGATAGACATATACAATAAATGTTCCCTCATCCATACCCTTCTTAGCATATACTTTAATGTTCTTGTACTCCTCAATATACTGAACTAACTTCTCTAATGTCTCTTTTGACTCTACTCTATCGGGATTCATATAAAGTTCCCTATGTTTATCCAAATCTATAGCCACCTTGGCCATATAGAATTCCTCAAATAAAGGCTCCATGTCATCAGCTTCTTCCAAAGGATGTACAGGAATAGGGGTAGGTGTAGGTGATGGAGTAGGTGATGGTGTCGGTGTAGATGTTGCAGCCAAATCAGTATCCACCTTAGACTCATCATCTATGGCTGACATGGTTGCCACATCATTTTTATTTAAAGCATCTTCTTGTATATTTTCCTCTTGCTTGCTGTTAGTATTTTCTCGTTCCTCTGCCTTGGGATTATTTTGAGTTAATGATAAAGTTAACAGCCCAATACCCATAGTACATAAAGTTGTTAACAGTATTATCTTTTTATATTTTAATTTCATAGTAGGGCTATGCTCCTTTTCATGTTAAACTACCTATAAGATAAAGGTATTCTATCAAATTGCCAATTACATGTCAAGTATATTATTAACTCTTTTGTAACACATTTAACAATTTTGTAACAATATAACTTTAATCCCACTTTACATTATTTATAGATTAGATTATAATGTTCAAGATAAGCAGATTAGTCCAAGATTGGCAATGCATTTTATGTGACATTCTTTTTATGTCACAATAAAATGTAGTGCTAATCTTGGATAAGTGCAACGTGAGCGAAGAAGCGAAGCTTCTGAGCTTCTAATCTGCCTAGCTGATTCCAGATTAGTCCAAGATAATGAGCTTCTAATCTGCTTAGCAGATAGCATTTCCCTGCACCTGTAGCTCAGGGGATAGAGCGTTCGCCTCCGGAGCGAAAGGCCGCTGGTTCGAATCCAGTCAGGTGCATCTTATTCCAACAGCAACTCCCAATCCACTTCTATTCTTTCTATGCTTACATTGTTTTCATCTGATTTAAAAAGTTTTACCCATTCAGCTTGCTTAGGTAGATATTCTGATGGTTCTGTTCGTATAGCATACTCGCCATATTCCTCTCTATTTACCTTCACACCATTCAGCTCCCACCACTGCTCATCCGTAAGCCGCGTGTCGCTAATAAATTCATAATGTGAATATACTGAACCCCTTGATAAGTAAAGCTTGCCCTCCACCGGTACTACTACAAAGATATGGTCAAAGTAGCCAGTTCCTAAGGATAAATATGCACCGGGATTGGTTGCTACATCAGTCACTAGCATATCAGTAAGGTCCTTTGGTATTTGCCCATCACTATCATCACGATCCAAAGCATATAGGAAAGAGTTGGATATCCCCTCCATCTTTGCACCGTAGTATAAAAGTTGGTCATATTCTTCTTCTGTTATTTTCTCATTTTGCAATTCCTTGATGCTATAATCTATAAGAAGCTTTAGCAACTTCTGATAATCCGTTGCTCCATCCTCAAGGCCCCAATTCAACATATCTCTTTCCTTTAATACAGACAGTGTATATTCTGTAAGATATAGGAGCTTACTATAAAGATATACATTAGGCTCTACATAGTGATAATCTGCCTGTTCATAGTCAATTCCGCCTCCGCCTTCTGCTACAGACTGCTTTCCATAAAGAACCGTATCATGTTTAAGCTCAGTATAACTACCTAAAGAAGCATTTAAAGATTTCGCTTTCCAGGCATCATTTGTCATAAAATAGGGCATTCCAGAATCATTATCATATTCTGTAAGATTTTCTTTAATGGACCATAGCCAACCATTATATAGATTATCACCCCATGTATCAACACCATAGCCTGAAACTTCTTCTTTTAATTTATTATAATTTTCTTCATAATCTGGCCATGCCTCTTGGGGTTTGTAATAATTAAATAAGAGGTCCTCAGCAAATGAACTTCCCATCACTCCCATAGGATCAAGGGCTGATGGTAAAGGTCTAAGAATTGATTCCATAAGTTCCTGCATAATAAAGCTGTCTAATATATAACGCTGCCCCATATACCTAAACTGCTTTTCTGTAGGAGTCGTAAGTCCAATAAACTTTCCTTGAATTCTAGGTTCAGGTAAATCTTTAACTGCTTCTTGTAATTTTTCTTTGTATTCTTCATCATTAAATATGTTTGGATCGTCAGTCTCACCAAATACATCTAGTCTTAAGCCATTCATCATAAATACATTAATGTCATCTGATACACCTACATATTGCTCAGTGGGTTGATAGATATTGTTCCACAGTTGGGCATCACAGATATAGTCTGTATCTAAGAATGTAGTGTAGGATATGAGTAAGGATTGATATATATTATTAAGGTCATTAAAAGAAAATGCCGCTGTACCAAACCACATCATGGTCTTAAAAAATCGACCTAGCTTATCACTTCTTGTATAATGTCCTCTAATAGTAAACTGGGAATAGTCAAAGTCATAAGCAAGATAAGGGGATTTAATAAATCCTTCAGCCTTATCTATAAGCTGGTATTCTTCTTTAGCAATATTATATAGTTCCTCTTTAACATCCACCCCTGAAATATCTACTTCTGAACTTTCAAGCATTAACATCCTAGCTACTAGAAAATAAATAATATTTCTTTCCTGTAATACTTTAAGCTCCTCATCTTCAAGCACTTCCCAAAGACGAATAGACTTAGCAAGCATTTGCCTTGTCAAATTGTCAAGATCATCATACATAAAGTTAGATTCAATACCCATCAGTGATTTATCATAAAATTGATGATATAGATGTAATACAGAATCCGTAGTAATAAAATTAGGGATTCCCAAGTATTCATTAGAATCATATACATAATTCATTCTGGTATCTTCGCTTGGTAATACCACGAACCCGTTCTTTACTAACATTTCCTTCTGTTCATCTGTAAAGCCTGAAAACTGATCAATATTTTCTATATTAGATAAATCTTCATTTATCACATATGGGTTCACTTTTGCCTCAAATATCGGATTGTTATAATCCGGCTGACTGACACCAGTTAATGTAACTGCTGCCCATTCTTTGTTAAGCCTAAGATTTATTAGTTTATCATCTTTGTCTCGGGATGTATCGTCACTTTCATCGCCTAGGTTATCCCCTTGCTTATCTTTGCCAATTGACTTATCTTTATCTTCTGAATCAATACTATTCTCTTTTCCAATGGTTGATGAGTCCTGTTCTGCTTCCTTTTTGCTACTGCATCCTGCCAATAATATGCAGACACATAAGGTTATAGCAATTAATTTTTTCATGTTTGGTCCCCTCTCTACTAACAAAAATAAAATGTAGGTTAACACAATATTGCAAATCAGAAATACTTTACAACTTGATTACATCTCGTTAGTCTTCACTTATTAACAATTGCCCCTTCACTGAAGTTAAAACATGCTCTAATTCCTGTCCTTCTCTTGCATCTTCCTCTGTGAAATATTTAATCCTTAAGCGATTATCACCAACTATGGCAACATCATTAATCTTATGATAAACCCCACTTTCTGCTATCATCATAAAACCAAAATCAAACCATGAATATATACTGATTTTTTCCTTACCATTATCTAGCTCCTGGATAAATATCAACTCATCTCCTGGAGTAGGTAGCAAATCACCAACATCAAAATCTCTCCATACTCCGGCAATCTGGGAGCCGGTCCATTTCTTTACCAATATACTGTCTTGATAATTAAATATAAACATTCGATTTTTAATCTCTTTATCTTAATGTGTTGTCTTTTTAACTGCTATTAGTATTTCATTCTTGTCATCTTCATCAACATCTGCCACATGAATCTTCCATGGCATTAAATCCTTAAAATCATTTTCATATATCCTGCTAAATCCTTGGTCTGTTCGTTCAAACAAAACAAAAAAATCTCCATATTCACTTATACCCTTTTTGTTCACCAAGGCATATGCCAAGGGCTCCTCTATGGTATAATCGATTAACACCTCATTATTATCCAGGGCAAATAATAATTCATCCTTGGTATTCTTATGCCTTAGAAAGCAATATATTACAATAAATAATCCTATAAAAAGTAATATAAAAACCAATAATTCTTTGATGTATTTAATTACTACAGAATCTGTCATTCGCCTTTTCATAAGATACCTTTCAAGAATGTGATACAATAATATTCACCCACATATTAACACTTTTACTCAGATAAAGCAATAAACTTTGACATAGCTACCAACCATAATGCTTCCATTATGGTTGTTTATATGGTTGCTTATATGATTGCTTATTTTACATTTCTAGTAGTCTATCTTCTCAAGAAATAATCCACATGCCTGCGCCATTCTTCCAGTTTCTTTTCTAAGCCCCGAATCTAAAATATCAGGAATATCGTCAGCATCAATGTTACCAAGACCAACTTCAATCAGACTACCAACCATCTTTCTAACCATATTATGAAGAAAACCGTCACCACAAATGTGGATATCAACAAAGCCTTCCTTCTCTTCTATATCTATAGCCATTATGGTTCGAATCATGGATTTCTTTTTGGACTTGGCATTGGAGTATGCAGTAAAATCATGTGCACCTATAAAGTAGTTTGCAGCTCTTCGCATTTTATCTACATCCAGCTGTTCCTCCAAATGCATACTGTACTTTCTCATAAAAGGATTTGGATGCTTGCGGTTCCAGATTTTATATAGATAGGTTTTTAGCTTTGCATTATATCTGGAATGAAACTTTTCAGGCACCATATCTATATTTATTACACTAATATCTTTTGGAAGATATCTGCTAAAATAGTCCATTAACTCCCCTGGACTAAACTGCCTGTTTGTATAAAAATTTGCCACCTGGTTAAATGCATGAACCCCTGCATCCGTCCTACTAGATCCTATTATTTCTGTTTCTTCCCCATTTAGTTCAGACAAAACCTTTTCTAGCTTTCCCTGAATGGTGTTCTCATCATTCCCCAGCTTCTGCCAGCCTCTATAACGCCCACCATCATATTGAATTATCGCTCTGTAATTTGGCATAAAAAGTCTCCGTTCATTAATTTATCATATATTTGATTATACCACATCAATAATTATATCTACTATAAAAGGTGCCTTTTGTAAACTGTGCCTGGCACTGTTGGCGTTTTGTGAACTGTACCCGTCATTATGCGTAGCATTATGGTAGCACCTACACTCTATTCCTTAATACTGACAACCTTACCCATAAATAAAATCGTATCTGTCACATCATCGTTGATAATAAACATAAATGGACGGTTTACTATAAAGGTAAGTGGTTCAGCTAAAGCAGTACACTTAGTTTCAACAACAGTTACTGCTGCCGCTTCTGACCCCTCTTCGTTTACTTCTATAACAGCCTTATGAATTACGCTACTAATAAATATATCATCCCTAATACCAGAAAGATCCGCACTGGCAAATGCTTCCTCCATTCCAAGAGCTTTAAGACTGTCATTCAACTCCTTTATACCATATTCCAGTTTAAACTTAGGAATCCTAAACACAATATCTTCAGTTTCAGAAACTGTCTTTTTTATACCACTCCATTTACTAAGAGTCATTTCACTAATAAATTCATTAATCTCTGATCCTTCTTCAGGAAGTATGATATACATTGATGTTTTACCATTTCCATATGGAAGCCTTACTGCCTTATACTCATCATTTCCTGTGTATTCTACCGAACTATTAGGTCTTACCATCATATTTGCTTTTTGAACTGTGCCATCAATAGTAGTGAAATTATCCTCATAGGTTAGCTTCGGATCAAACTGTTCACTCCATTCCCCTTTAAAGTAGATAGCATTAATAAGGTACATAAGAACATCCCTAGGTATGGGTGGACTAATCATTTTATCTATCATTCCATTAG
This sequence comes from Clostridiales bacterium, assembly GCA_012518935.1. Lineage (GTDB taxonomy): Bacteria > Bacillota > Clostridia > Lachnospirales > Lachnospiraceae > Mobilitalea. The sequence continues at coordinate 6,987 of JAAYRE010000106.1, read as the reverse complement.
TTGCCCCACTAATCCAGCTATTAATAGTATCAGCCGCTGTAGAATCAGAGAAATCTATGGTCTCTACTTCAGCACTAAAAGTAACTTCATTAGTCTTGATGAATTCCTCATTGACATCTTCACCTTCTCTAATCCAAATTGAATTTCCAATATTAAGCATAATTTTATCATCAATACGAGCAAGATAATTATTGAGATTCATGTAACTTTCATTTACGACATCACGGCTGATTCCACTAAATCCGAGGGCATTTTCCATTTCTTCTCTTGTTCTTCCTTCAGCTCCGTTATAGGTCATCGTAAGAGCCTGGGAGATGCTAAGTGGCGAGATGAATATGCTTTCTTCAGAATCTTCCTCACTCAGTTTCTGAAAGATATCAAAAGCAAATCTTTGACTGCCATTCACCAGCTTGGCATCAAGTTTTTCTAAGTCATATGTTATATCTTTTATATCATCTGATTCTAAATCTTTTCCTCCTATATCCGATTCATTTCCTCCAGGTGTCTGCTGCTCTTCACCACTGATCGTACCACATGCCACTAGTACAAGGCCCAAAATTAATATTGTCAATATCAAGAATAATTTCTTACTCATAAAAATTCTCCCTTCACATACCAAAGTCTATGTCTACAAAATTTAACAAAATGTCAACTCTTCTATATATTGGACGATAAGTCTTTCCATGATGTTCCATTTATTAATTTAAAATACCTCTACTTTTAAATTAATGGTATAATGGTCTTATAAACAACCAAAAATAAAGAATATCATCTTGGAAGGAAGAGAGTTTGTGCACTATATAGTGTTTGATTTGGAATTTAATCAAGATCCGGAGTCTTTATTGGATTTAAGTCTTAAGCCGAAAAATGCAGATAAGAAAAAAAGTATCCTGTTGAAATCATCCAGCTGGGAGCAGTTAAATTAGATGGAAATTTTAAACTTATTGATACTTTTAACAGGCTTGTTAAGCCTTCCATATATTCCCGAGTAAACCCATTTGTTACAGAGCTTACTGGTATTACTACAGAAAGCTTATTATCAGAGGCTACTTTTGATGTGGTTATCAATGAATTTTCGGAATTTGCTAAGGAAGAGGAAACCATCCTATGTGTCTGGGGTATGATTGATTTAAAGGAGCTTTATAGAAATGTTAAATATCACAATCTCGATGAAAATTTGCTTCCAAAAAGATATATCAATATCCAACCCTATACTTCTGCCCATCTGGGAAAGTCAAAGAAAAGGATGCTAAGTCTAGGATATTGTGTTGAGGCTCTCGGTATCGAGATTACGACAGCATTTCACAATGCACTTAATGATGCCCTATATACCTCAGAAATCTTTAAGATAATATATAACCCTGCCATGCAACCAAGACGTTATGATCCATCTAAGGCTACTAAGAATATTCGTCCAAGCAAAATGATCTTAGACTTTTCCATGCTTATTAAACAATTTGAAAAAATGTTTTTACGAGAAATGAGTGATGAAGAAAAAGAAATCATCCGTCTTGCATATCATATGGGCAAAACCAGACAATTTCTTAAAGAGGTTGAAAAGTAAAGCAGCATAAAACATTAGGGTTTATTTTATGCTAATCACAACAGGTGCTTCAACTTATCCACATATTATCTCTTGTGGTTTTCCATTCACCGGTCTTAAGCTTAGCTTCAGCGTCCCAACCAATAGCTCCAAGCCCGCTTCTCCATTTTTGAATGGAGCAATTTATTTTATCTCTGCCTTTATTTATTTTTATATCATTTAACTTAATTAAAATCCCCTTCTCAAAATATAAGTTATCCTCATCAATCAGCCCTTGCTCGGCTAACTCTTCAAAGGTTCCTTGGACTATTTCAACTTCATAATTTTCCTTTGCCATAGCAAGTATGGTATATATCTCAGCTTTTGTAAGAGATGTCCATTCTGATGTATCTATTGCAATCATGGTTATACCACTGTTTAAGGCACCATCCTCCTGATAGATATCATCAATCACTGCAAATATACCGTCTACTATATGATTATGTCCTATGATCTCTACCTTCTTAGCAGATATTTGTGCAGGATATGATTCTAATATTATACCATCATAAGTTATTTTTACCCTGTCACCAGACTTAAAAACATCATCATATACTAAGTTGCCATCTTTATCATACATATCTTCATCTACTAAGTTGCCATCTTGGTCATAAACTTTAGCACCTACTAACCCAACATATATTTTATCTGATGACGAACGCTCCAAGCTATCTTCATCTGGAGTAACTAGCAGTCCATTCTTATTACTTATAACATCTGCCTCAAAAACTTGATACTGGGATAAATCATTCTCCTTGCCCCTATCAATGCCTTCAGATATAAGATTACATCCAACAAGGCTTCCTACAATCACTAAAAACACTAACAATATCAAGCCCATTCTTTTCATAATAACCCTCCATTTCATAGAACCAAGCATATAGTTATCTCTTACATTCTGATAACATACGTTGAATACAAATGTTACCACACTGACAACTAAAATCACGAGAATGCGTGGCAACTTATTCAATCATTAGACGATTTAATATATAGTTTTGTTTCATTTAAGAAGGATAAAAGGATAAATGAAATTTCATTCATTATAAATTAAGAGGTAACATACTTCCCATATATCGTATCCTATGGAAATATATATTACCTCTTGTTATAAATATATTCAAACTTTATTGTACTCTAATAATATTACTTTTCTAAAATCAGGTTACCCCAGAACTCAGTAGATTGCCATGAATTATCAGTGATATCATTAAACTTAGTTATGCTTTGACGAATTCCAGATGCATTACTATCATTGATCTGTGCATCAAAGCCCATGACTAATCCTTCTTCTGCAGCTTCCAATAGGGGAATTGCCATCTCTACCAGATAGCCCTTGTCGGTTATCTTAGCTTTTGTAACAAATCCTGCCTTATCAGGTACACTACCAAAGGTTGCTCTTCCCTCATAGTTAACTCTATATTGGCCGTCGTCCTTATCATAGTATGGTGTTTTATCATTATTTTGGTCAAGGAATATTTCTATGCTATCCTGCTCATGGGCACTTTGTGAACTCTTATTTAGTATGGGGTCTGTAACTTCAAAAAGTACATATAGTAAGCTTTCATCCCATAATAGCCGTAAGGATCCTTTAGTACCTTCCCAGGCTGTAATAGAGTTATTTACCTCAACTACCTCACTGCTGTTCCATAATTCATCAATCTCAGCGTCAATAATAGGAGTACCGTATTTTGCCTTGGCTATCCTTGGCTCTCTCTTTGTATCTGTCTGATATAATTCCAAATACAGCTCAGGATTTAAAACAGCATAAGCTGCTTCCTTTGGAGTCTTATCTGCATTAAAGAGGCATGGAAAGTTTTCTCTTCTCCAGCTCTTGTTGTCTACATATCCCCAGAAGGTTACCCTTTCGATAGAATCACTATACTTTTTATACAGCTTAAATAATTCGGCATATTTTATTCCCTGTGCCATTTCCTGCTCCTTAGTAAGTCCAGACCGAGAGGCACCATTTACCCCCACATCCAGCTCTGTAATACTGATTTCTACATCAAGTTCAGAGAACTTACTCAAGCTATATTCAACAGTTCCTACTGAAGTATCAACACTATAATGACCTTGCATACCGATTCCATGTATGGGAACTCCCTGCTCCAATAGATCCTTTACCATAGCATATACAATATCTGCTTTACTCTTATTATTCAAGTTATAATCATTATAATACAGCTTCGCATCTGGATCCGCTTCATGGGCAAATTTAAATGCCAAGGCCATATATTCTGGACCAATGGAATTTAACCACTGGGTCTTACGAAGACATTTTGTCCAATCACCATCTGCTGGCAAAGTTACTCCATCGAGAATGGCTTCATTAACTACATCCCAAGCAACTATTCTGCCCTTATATTTACCAGCAACATTACTAATATGACTTCTTAGCTGTTCTATTGCCTTTTCCTTAGTGACATTTACCCCCATCCATTTGCCACTTTGCTGATGCCAAGCTAAAGTATGTCCAACTATATATAACCCATTATCTTCCCCAAACTTAACCATGGTATCAGAGGATGAAAAATTAAAGCTTCCCTCTCTTGGTTGCATATATTCCGGTTTCATTAAATTCTCAGGGGTTATTACATTAAAATGCTTTAATATTAATTCTTTATCCTGATTTCTTGCGGCATCAGTATAGATTGTTCCAATTAGGAATTCATCTTTATAGGCCTCATATAAGGAGAAATCTTCTGGCCATTGATACTCTACGGGAGCTAAATCCTCAGTAGTAGGTTCTTTCTCTATAGGCTCATCTCCTATAGACTCAGTAGGTGTAGGTTCTTTCGATTCTTCCTTCTCCCCCTTATGTTCATCAACCTCTTGATTAACAACTTCCTTATCTTGTGCAGGAGTATCCTTGCTGCATCCAATTATAAACACAGCCGTTAATAGGATAAGAATACATATTACGGTTTTTCTTCCTATGATTTTTTGCCACATCATTTTGGTTTAGGCACACCCATGACTTTAGTAAAGTGAGTAAGTGCCCTCCTCCTTTCAAAAACTCTTCTTGGTAGTATAATTTCTTATACTTTGCTGACCCTTCTTTATCTAGTCCCTTATATTATATAAAATTACCAATTATAAGTAAAGGAGAAACAACGAGTTCCACGCTCTAAGTGTCACTCTTATGTTAGACAACAAGCTCCAAGCTTTGAGTTACAAGAAATGCACCAGCAAATGTTGTTAAAGATAACATTTACTGGTGCATCATTATACTTCATCTATTATTAAACAGCTAGTAGGTACTCTTGCCTGTTTAATATAGTGTTAATTAATTTATTTAGTTATCGCTATCTACTGCATACAATTCTTCCAATTTCTTAAGGTGCTCATATTTGTTCTTGGCATCTTTTTCTGCCTTCTCAAATAATCTCTCAGCTCTCTCTGGATTCTGACGAACAAGAGAACTGTAACGCACTTCATTCTTTAAGAAATCCTGATAGCTTACTGTAGGCTCTTTACTATCAAGAGTGAAAGGATTCTTTCCTGCTCCAATTAAGCGAGGATCATAGCGGAAGGTGTTCCAATATCCTGATAGTACAGCATTCTTCTCTACGGTCTGAGCCTTTGTGAGACCACCCTTAATACCATGGTTAATACAAGGAGCATAAGCAATAACAAGTGAAGGTCCATTATAGCTTTCAGCTTCAACAAGTGCCTTAATAGTCTGGTTGTAATCAGCACCCATGGAAATCTGTGCTACATATACATATCCGTAGCTCATGGCAATCTGGGCAAGATCTTTTTTCTTTACTTCCTTACCTGCAGCTGCAAATTGTGCAATTGCACCGGTAGGTGTTGACTTTGAGGACTGTCCACCAGTATTAGAATATACTTCAGTATCAAATACAAGTATGTTTACATCTTCTCCGCTGGCAAGAACATGATCTAAACCACCAAAGCCAATATCATAAGCCCATCCGTCTCCACCAAATATCCACTGTGATTTCTTGGATAAGAATTCTTTATTCTCTAAAATCTCCTTGCCTGCTTCACATCCACATGCTTCTAAGGCTCTTACAAGTGCACTGGTAGCACCGGAGTTCTCACGGCCATTATCATAGGTTTCAAGATATCTTGCTATAGCTGATTTTACATCATCATTAGTGGTTGTTGCTGCTAACTCTTCCACGCGACCTTTTAGTCTGCTTCTTAATGTTTTTTGAGCCAGCATCATACCATAACCATATTCAGCATTGTCTTCAAATAAGGAGTTAGACCAAGCTGGTCCTCTACCACTCTTTGATACAGTATATGGTGTGGAAGGCATTGAGCCACCCCAGATAGATGTACATCCTGTTGCATTGGCAATGAACATTCTTTCACCAAACAACTGTGTTACAAGCTTAGCATATGGTGTCTCACCGCAACCTGCACATGCACCTGAGAATTCTAAGAGAGGCTGTTTGAACTGACTACCCTTAACAGTGGTCTCTTTGAATTTCTCATTTACTTCAGGTTTTACTTCTAATGAGAAGCCATAATCAAAATACTTCTGTTCCTCAAGATTTTCTTCTAGAGGCTTCATTTCTAATGCTTTGTTGCCCTTCCTACCAGGACATACATTTGCACAAGATCCGCATCCAGTACAATCCAGTGCTGATACTGTAATTGCAAATTCCATCTCAGGCATTCCGGTCATCTTAGTCATCTTCATTCCTTCTGGAGCCTTAGCAGCCTCATCTTTTGTCATAGCTACAGGACGGATAACTGCATGAGGACATACATAAGAACAGAAGTTACACTGGATACAATTCTCTGGAATCCAGTTAGGAACATCAACAGCAATACCACGTTTCTCATATGCTGCTGTACCCTGTGGAAGTGTTCCATCTGCATTATCAACAAATGCTGATACAGGAAGCTCATTACCACGCTGTGCACTTACAGGAGTAAGTATATTGTTAACAAAGTCAACAACTTCCTTTCTACCCTCAGTAACCTTAGGATGTAACTCTTCATCCTCAGCATTCTTCCAGCTTTCAGGAACCTTAACTTCCTTAACATCTGTAATACCACGATCTATAGCATCATGGTTCATCTTGACAATAGCTTCACCCTTCTTACCATAAGAAGCAGTAGCTGCGTCTTTCATATATTTAACTGCATCGTCTACAGGAATAATATTAGCTAGTTTAAAGAAGGCTGCTTGTAAAACTGTATTAATACGCCCTCCAAGACCAATCTCCCTACCAATGCTGATACCATCAATAGTATAGAGCTTGATATTGTGCTCAGCAAGATAGCGTTTAACTTGACCTGGTAAATGTTCTTCTAGCTCTTCCATATTCCAGCTACAGTTTAATAAAAACGTTCCGCCATCTTTGATTTCTTGTACCATGTTATATTTTCTTACATAAGAAGGATTATGGCATGCTACAAAATCT
>JAAYRE010000105.1 GCA_012518935.1 Clostridiales bacterium | reverse complement strand
TAAAGGTCCTTCCTACAGACTTAAAGAAAAACAGTATGTATTGGAAGGGGATATGAGTGACTGATTAGGCTAAAAAATGTACATTATTATATTCCACTTTTTGAGGAGATTAATATTGACATTTACATTGTTAAATAATATGATGATTCTCCCATTACCATATTGAATTCTAGAATATTTCTGAGCCAGATGGTTACACTCTAGAAAAGTATAAAAGAAAGGGTGTAACAGGATGACAAAGAAAACGGAAAAGAAAATTGACTTGAACAATCTAAAACCTGAGGAGGAAATGAAGTATGAGATAGCCAGTGAGCTGGGGTACCTTGATAAGGTTCTTTCTACAGGGTGGAAATCACTAACTGCAAAGGAATCGGGAAGAATAGGTGGAATAATCACCAAAAGAAAGAGAGAGTTAAAAAAGCAAAGCGAAGAGAATAAGCAAATCGATGCGGAATAGATGTTTTTTTGATTCATGAATATAGAGCTATATAAATCATATAGAAGGGTTGTCGAAGGAAGAGATTTGTTGGACAGCCCTCTTTTTGTATACTATCTTATAGTTTTATCACAGATTAAGTACAACAAAATGTACTTTATTTTAACATTATAGAAGCTATTTTAGGGGGTGCGAAGAAATTCAAGAATTTAAATAATGTATTTTCAAATAACAGATTAAATAAATAAATGTAAATTTATGCTATACAAGATGTTGGCTTTTATGTTAATATAAGTAAATAATAGATTGAAAGAAAGGAGTAACCGTTATTTATGAAAAAAATATTAGCTACCATATCTTTACTACTAATATTATCATTGTCTATTAATGTTTTTTACTTTATACATAATAACAATAAAGAAGATAATATTAAACAAAATTATGATAATTATTTAGAGTTGGTGGAAAAAGTAAAAACTAAATTTAGTATGTCTGGTTATACTGAATTACTTAGAGACAAAAATTTTTTTCTAGCTTTGCCAATGAATGCCACAGAAACAGACTTAATTGGACGTCAAAAAATGTTTATTTATAAAAACGCAACTAAAAATTCTATTATTCTTATGTCTATAAGCACTTCAAAATATAACGATACTGAAACTAATGAATGGACATCGAGTTACAGTTATGAACCAGACTATTTTAATAAGAAAGAAGGTGAATATAAAGAATATTATAGTAGTGATTATCCTAAAGTACAAATTGCTACAAATGGCTTCAATTACAATGGGTGTCATATTTCGATGCTATCATTTTCTAACGATAATTTTATTGAGGGAGAGGATACATATATAGCGGCAACTGAATTAATTGCATTTTCGAATGAACTTTTAATATTACTAAAACAAAATTGAAGGAGATATGTAAATGAAAAAAATATTCATAAAGTTATATGTCTGATATTATGTTGCATGCTTATACTTTTGCCTGTAACAACTGCAAATGCAAATGACAAGAATTATGCACAACCTACTACAGTATCTCATAACGGATTATTACCTAACGGACAATCAATTGACAATATGTCCAATTCTGGTTCTACTGATTATAGAGTGAGTCCGATGACAATATTAGCCAAAGAAGTATGTTATCCTCCGAATACAACCACATCATTTACAGGTTTTGACTATAAGTTTGCTTATATATATGGGACAACAGTGCAATTTGTAGCTGGCACAAGTCCAGATTATACTTTAACAGTGGACTGTACTAAAACAGAATCTACTACATCCTCTTTTTCCATATCGCTTGGAATATCGGATTCAGCCGTTCGTGGTAGTGTAGCACGTACCGATACTGTCACTTTATCAAAAGGGCAGGTTTGGTCGTGTGGTTTCACAACGCCTGGAAGATATAACTTAACATGGTATATGAGAGGTTGGAATTATGATGTATATGCTGATGTATTATGGATTTCAACTGACGGAAATGATGGAACGATTCACCATGAACGTATTGGTACATGCACTAAACCATCTCAGGAGACGACTTTTGACATTTCTTACGCAAACTAATAATTAATGCTACAATAAAAATTTATTAGATATAATAAACAATTAGTTGATGTTAATTTCTCCGCATGTATTTAAATAAATTTAATAAATCCTTTTCGTTAATAATTTTATAAAATGAGCTATGCAATGATTTGATTACTGCCAAATATCGAATAAGCAAGATGAATAGATAAAATTCAAGTGTGAAGTTTATAATTATAATAAAATAGAGAGTGTTATAAACAAAAAAATAAGTTTTGTAACACTCTCTGCTTTGATATTTAATATTGATATAACATACCATTAATTCGTTTACTGAAGTAGATGATGTAGTTATATTTCGTGGAAGGGTATCGGAAGATATGGATACTCCGCCTTTACTTAATATCTATGTGGCCTTTAGGGGAGAGGAATACTTAGGATACATGGTTATAGATGAAGATACAAAAGAGGTTTTGGACACAGGATACTAGATTAGTACACCTTTTATACATTAAATTATTCTAAGGTTATAGGATTAAGGTGAATTAAAACAAAGCTGTGCATTAATGGTATGTTACACCGAACGTGTACAGCTTATTCTTACATAAAATATTCCCTAAATAAAAAATGTCATATACTAGAAAAATTTTATTGATCTTAAATCATATCCAGAATATCATATCCTTAAAATGGTGATTGATATTTTTTGTTATTGAGTTTTAGATTATTGATTCCTAAGAAACCCTTAATTGCCACACAGGCACCACCAAGTAGGATCGAAGTATCCTGTAGCACAGAGGGGACTATCTCCACATAGCTGTTCATTTTACTCTTTAGGGAATCTTCTATTTTTTTAACTACCCCAGGAAAATGAATGGTAAAGGAGCTATTAATTACTACGATTTCAGGATTATAGGCATTAAGTATGTTATTGATTCCTACGGACATGTATTTGATAAATTGTTCCATTATCTGTTGGGCCATGGGATCATTTTCTTCATAAAATTTGCTGAAAGTACTAAAATCCACTTCTTCTTCCTTTAACCCCTTCAATCTAGTAAATTCTTGTAAAAGTACCCGCTCAGATACATATTGCTCTAAGCAACCATGATTACCACAGGGACACTCTCTGCCATCAATCTCAACAATTGTATGACCAAATTCACCTGCTCTGCCATTATATCCTGTATAGAGCTGGCCATCTATAATAATACCAAGACCGATTCCTGAATGAACGCTGATATTGGCTATGTTGTTATAATCGTATTGGAAAGTCTTTTCACCTATTGCTGATAAGTTAGCTTCGTTTTCTATATATATAGGAACATCAAAATGGTCACCTAGACCTTCTACTAGATTTGCTCCTGATAAATTATAATAAGGTGCAAAGGATACCTGCTTATCTATGGTTACACCATGAATACCAAGAGTAATTCCTACCAACCCATAAGGAGAATTTGTCGGAAGGTTCATGGACTCAATTAGTTTTATTATTTCATTTACCATGTTGGATGAACTTCTTGGAGTACGGATTTGCTTAAGGCTACAATCTTCACCTGCCAAATCAGATAGCAGGGCAGATATGGTATCAACACCCAGGTCTATAGATACAACATAACCGGCCTTCTTATTCAGACTAAGGAGGATAGGTTTCCTACCTAGGCTTGTATCATCACTGCCAATCTCTATTACCAGCTTGCGACTTATTAGATCCTGTACAATTGCTGACACAGTAGCCTTAGTTAGTCCAAGTAACTTTGCAGTGGCTGCTCTTGATATGGAAGCTTGATTTATAATAGTCTCCAATACCAAGTGTGTATTTATATCCCGTATAAGTTCCTTACTACCTGTAACCATAAAATTCACCCTTCATCTGTTTTCAATTTAACACTATATTGCTAGTATAACATAGATTTCTATAATAAATTTTTATAAATACATTTCATGTAATTCATAGTATCACAGAAAGCCTTTTTTGGAAAGAATAATTAGGGCCTTACATTAAGAAGACTTGCTCCTTGACATAAGTAAACCATGTTGATATATTTAAGTTAATATAGTTTACTCATCAAACAAGTAAAATAATATTAGATTTCCAAATTTCATAGAATGAAAGGAGTAATACACAGATGTTGTATATAGGTGTTGATTTAGGTACATCCTCCGTCAAGTTATTACTGATGGATGAAGTAGGACAGATTAAAAGTATCGTTACAAGGGAGTATCCTTTATATTTTCCAAAGCCTGGCTGGTCAGAGCAAAATCCAGAGGATTGGTACAGTGCTTTAGTTGATGGTATTAAGGAATTAACTAAGGATTGTAATAAAGATGAAATAGACGGAATCAGCTTCAGCGGACAGATGCATGGTATGGTAATTTTAGACGAGGATGACAAGGTTATTCGCCCTGCAATTTTATGGAATGATGGACGTACTCAAGCTGAGTGTGATTATCTTAATAATGAGATAGGAAGAGAGAAGATTTCTTCTTATACTGCCAATATGGCACTGACAGGATTTACAGCTCCAAAGCTTCTATGGGTTAAGAAGCATGAGCCTGAGAATTTTGCCAAGATCAAGAAGGTAATGTTACCTAAGGACTATATTGCGTATATGCTTTCTGGAGTTCATTGTACTGATGTATCGGACGCATCCGGAATGCTATTATTTGATGTAAAGAATAAAGCTTGGTCTAAGGAGATGCTTGATATATGCGGTCTTAAGGAAGAACAGATGGCACAAGTATTTGAATCCTATGAAGTTGTTGGTAATTTAAGCCAGAAGGCAGCAGATGAGCTGGGTCTTCCTACCAGTATAAAGGTGATAGCAGGTGGTGGGGATCAAGCAGTAGCAGCAGTAGGTACAGGTACTGTTGGAGTAGGTAAATGTAACATATCCCTAGGAACCTCTGGTGTGGTATTTATCTCCTCACAGGAATTTGCAGTAGATGATAAGAATGCCCTCCATGCTTTCTGCCATGCTGATGGAAAGTATCATTTTATGGGTGTTATGCTCTCAGCAGCAGCATGTAATAAATGGTGGATGGACGAAATAATCGGAACCAAGGATTATGGCAAGGAGCAGAAGGAAATCACAAAGCTTGGTGAGAATAATGTATACTTCCTACCTTATCTCATGGGTGAAAGAACACCACATAATAATCCTAATGCAAGGGGAACATTTATCGGTATGACCATGGATACTAGCCGTGCAGATATGACCCAAGCTGTTTTGGAAGGTGTAGCCTTTGCCCTTCGTGATTCTTACGAGATAGCAAAATCCCTAGGAGTTAAGGTGGAGAGAACCAGAATTAATGGAGGCGGAGCAAAGAGCCCTCTCTGGTGTCAGATAGTAGCCAATGTATTAGATGTTAAAGTAGATAAGATTAACTCTGAGGAAGGACCTGCATTTGGTGCAGCTATCCTTGCAGCAGTAGGTTGTGGCAAGTATGCCAGTGTTGAGGAAGCCACAGATAAGCTTATTAAGGTAATCGATACCACTGAGCAGGATCCTGAGATTGTAGAGCTTTACAACAAGAAGTATGAAGTATTCAAAGAATTATATCCGAGCTTAAAGGATATGTTCGATAAGATGGTATAGATTTGCTTAATAAATCAATGAAAGATAAGGATGTTTTATAATACAGGGGGTTGCCAATAAACATGGCAACCCTTCTTTATTAAGTAATTACTTTAGCTATGAGAGGATTAAGGGAATATGGATTGTAATATATTGGTACACTATGATATTATGATTGATATAAATTTTATTATAAAGTTAGGGAGGCTTCCCCATGAATAAGTTAAATAGGGAATTTTATAATAGAGACTCAATAATTGTTGCTAAGGATCTCCTAGGTAAGCTTCTGGTGCATAAAATCAATGGTCATGAAATCATTACAAAAATTGTTGAAACCGAAGCATATATGGGTGTCATAGACAAGGCAGCCCATTCTTATGGAGGAAGAAGAACTCCAAGGGTAGAAGTAATGTATGGGGGGCCAGGGTTTGCTTATGTATATTTAATTTATGGTATGTACAACTGCTTCAATATTGTAACCAATGAAGAGGCAGTTCCACAAGCAGTTCTTATAAGAGGTGTAGAGCCAATTGAGGGAATAGATATTATGACACAAAATAGGTATAATAAGCCTTATGATTTATTGAGTAAAAATCAGGTAAGGGGGATCAGTAACGGTCCAGGGAAATTGTGCAAAGCCTTAGCCATTGATAGAAGCTTAAATGGTCTTGATATGTGTGGAAACAAGCTATATGTATTGGAAGGAGTAGATGAAGGTTTCGATATTGTAGCTGCTAAACGTATAGGTATTGATTATGCTGAGGAAGCCAAAGATTATCTATGGCGATTTTATATAAAAGATAACAACTATGTATCGGTAAAAGTTTAATAAAATGGTATTCTAACACTTGTTAAACTAACTAATGGAATGATATACTAATTCTTAACCTAAAGACTATAAAGATAAATGACCTATGTAAGGCATAAGTCAATACGAAAGGAGCCTTAAAATTGGACAACTATATAGGCTATGCCACAGTATATGATATATCAATGGAGCATATCCCATATGATAAATGGGCAAATTATATAGATAAGATCTTGAGGCAGCATGGTATCGGCAAGGGGCTCGTGTTAGAGCTAGGCTGTGGCACTGGCAATATGACAAGAATGATGGCAGATAAAGGCTATGATATGATAGGAATTGATTTGTCTGAGGAAATGCTTTCTATTGCCAGACAAAGGAGCGAAGGCAGGAATGATGGTATTCTTTATCTTTGCCAAGATATGAGAGAATTTGAGTTATACGGAACTGTGGCAGCAGTGATATGTGTCTGTGACAGCATAAACTACATGTTAAGCAAGGAGGATTTAAGCAAGGTCTTTCGCCTAGTTAGCAATTACCTAGATCCCGGTGGTTTATTCATCTTTGATATGGATACAGAGTACCTCTACAAAGAAGTTCTAGGAGATAATATCACCTATATGGATCATGAGACTGGTAATTACATCTGGGAGAATAACTTTTATCCTGAGGAAATGATAAATGAAGTGAATCTGACCTTGTTTGTCAAGGAGGCAAACTCACAGCTATATAGTAAACACCAGGAAACCCATGTAAGAAAAGCATATGATTTGGCCACCATAAAGAAGCTTTTGGAAGATGCCAACCTGGATTTTGTAGCGGCTTATCATGAGCTGACAGATGAAAAACCTAGACATGATAGTGAAAGAATATATGTAATTGCAAGGGAAAGGCATCAATCAAATAAATTATATATTTAACATAACATCCATCAGTAAACACGCAAATAAATAATAGATTAAGAATTATTAATTGAATTTAAAAGTAATTTAAAGATAGAAAGGATAACCAATAAATGACAGATTATATAGTAAGAGCAAGTGCAGCAGATAATCAAATTCGTGCATTTGCAGCAACAACTAGAGATATGGTTGAACATGCTAGACAGATTCATAATACCAGTCCCATAGCAACAGCCGCCCTTGGCAGGCTTCTTACAGCTGGAGCTATGATGGGAATTATGATGAAGGGAGAAAAAGACATATTAACATTACAAATAAAGGGCCTCGGTCCCATGAAGGGATTGACGGTTACTGCTACTTCCAGGGGTACAGTAAAGGGATATGTAAATAATCCAGAAGTGATGCTTCCTCCTAGCCCAATAGGAAAATTAGATGTTGGTGGTGCACTTGGAGAAGGATTTCTGTCGGTAATTAAAGATTTAGGATTAAAGGAGCCCTATGTGGGTCAGATTGATCTTGTATCCGGTGAGATAGCTGAGGACTTAACTTATTATTTTGCAACCAGTGAACAGGTTCCATCCAGTGTTGCTTTAGGTGTTCTAATGAATAAAGATAATACAGTAAAACGTGCAGGTGGTTTTATTATTCAATTGATGCCTTTTGCCAGTGAAGATGTTATAAGTAAACTAGAGGAGAATATTGGTAAGTTGGATGGAGTTACATCATTACTTGATAAGGATATGACTCCCGAGATGATATTAGAGCATATTCTCGGAGACTGTGATCTGGAGATTTTAGATAAGACTCCCACAGCATATGAGTGTAACTGTAGTAGAAAAAGGGTGGAAAAGGCTGTAATCTCCATAGGCAAAAAAGACATTAAAGAAATGATAGATGATAATGAACCTATTGAGGTCAATTGCCATTTCTGTAATGAGCATTACTTGTTTTCTGTTGAAGAGCTAAAGGAGATGCTTAAAAAGGCAAGTAAGTAGTCTAATTTGGTTGATAAAGATATTGATAGGGAAAATATATAACATACAGAAGATAAACAAGCACATTGTAACATAAGCATATTTAATATAGAATTAGAAGTATAATAACCTGGTAATATTATCACAAATCAAACACAGTTGAAAGGAGATTTTTATGAAAGGTGCTTATTATACAGGAGAATATAGGAACCTCTTTAAGGAATTTGGTTATAAGGAGGAAGATATTCAAAAAAAGTTAGACGATGCATATCAAACTATCTTCTATGGTTCTGAAGATGAACGTTTTTATCATGAGGTCGGAGATGATATGGCTTACTTCGAAGACACAGGGAATCATGATGCAAGAACTGAGGGAATGTCTTATGGCATGATGATGTGCGTACAAAATGATTGGAAGAAGGAATTCGACAAGCTTTGGAAGTTCTCAAAGACATATATGTGGCAGGAAAAAGGTGAATTCAGTGGGTATTTTGCCTGGTCAGTTGCTCCTGATGGTAGCAAGAATGCTGAGGGTCCTGCCCCTGACGGAGAAGAATACTTTGCTATGGCCTTGTTTTTTGCCTCCAATCGTTGGGGTGATGGAGAAGGTATATATAATTATTCTAAGGAAGCTCGGGCAATTCTTCATGAATGTGTTCATAAAGGTGAGGATGGAAAGCCTGGAGATCCTATGTGGGAGCCCACAAATAAATTGATTAAATTTGTTCCAAATTGTAATTTTACTGATCCTTCATACCATTTGCCACATTATTATGAGTTGTTTGCTTTGTGGGCCAATGAAGATGATAGAGAGTTTTGGAAGGAAGCTGCAAAAGCCAGTAGAGAGTACCTACATAAAGCTTGCCATCCTATAACAGGTCTTGCTCCGGAATATGCTCACTATGATGGAACACCTATCACAAGACATAATAGAGATAGATATTACAGTGATGCATACAGGGTACCTGCTAACATTGGTTTAGATTATGCCTGGTTTGCAGAAGATCAGTGGCAAAGAGATTGTGCAGATAGGATTCAGACATTCTTTTGTGAAACTGCAAAAGGAAAGATTGATAGAGTATATCAGATTGATGGCACTATCCTGGATGAAAAGGCTCTGCATCCAGTTGCTATTATAGCTACTAATGCCCAAGCATCACTGGCAGCCCATGATACAAAATACAGTAGGGAATGTGTAGACTTGTTTTGGAATACACCCCTAAGAAAAGGTGATCGTCGTTATTATGATAACTGCCTCTATCTCTTTGCTCTATTGTCCTTAAGTGGTAATTATAGGATATGGAAGTAGATTTAATATAGCAACAAATAAGTTATAAGATGAGAAGAAGGAGTAAATAAACAATCTAAATGGGAGTATAGATTGATAATTAAAAAGGAGAGGTTATAAATGAATTACGGATATTTTGATGAAGCAGAGAAGGAGTATGTCATAACAAGACCTGATACTCCTGCCCCTTGGGCAAATTACTTAGGGTCTCCAGAATACGGAGCTATTATATCCAACAATGCAGGTGGATATAGCTTTGTAAAAAGCGGAGCTAATGGACGTATATCCCGTTACATATTTAATCAAGAGGATAAACCCGGTAGATATGTTTACCTAAGAGATGATGAAGACAAGGACTACTGGTCAGCTTCATGGCAGCCAGTTGGAAAGCCTTTAGGCGAAGGTTATGGTGAGTATAAGAGTGAGTGCCGCCATGGTACAGCTTATACCATAATCTCAGGTGGCTATAAGGGTATTTCTTCAGAGGTTCTATATTATGTGCCCCTTAACAAGACCCATGAGGTATGGAGAGTGAAGGTCAAGAATAATAGTGATAGACCTAGAAAATTATCTGCATTTGGCTATATTGAATTTACTAATGAGAGCTTTTATGAAAATGATTTGGTTAACCTTCAATATACTTTATTTATCACAAGAACATATCTTAAAGGTAATAAGATTCTTCAAACCATCAATGAAAATCATGGAAAGAATGAAGAAGGCACCAATTATCGTGAACGCTTTTTTGCCCTACTTGGTACTCCAATTGAATCATACAATGGTGACAAATCTTCCTTTATAGGAAAGTATAGAAGTTTTAAAAATCCCATTGCCGTAGAACGGGGTCAATGCGATAATGTTTTAAATTATAATTCCAATGCCTGTGGTGCCCTTCATACAAAGATGGAACTGCAACCTGGAGAAACCAAGGAATTTGCATTCTTCCTTGGACAAAAGAATGATGAGCAAGCGACAGAGCTTCTTAATAATTATTCAGATTTAAGCTTAATTGATAAAGAGCTTCAAGAGCTAAAGGATTACTGGCATGGAAAGATTTCCAATTTCCAAGTGAATACTCCAAGCAAAGAATTTAATTCAATGATAAATACTTGGAATGCCTATCAATGCTTTATAACATTTATATGGTCAAGAGCAGCTTCTTTTGTATATGCAGGCTTACGTAATGGCTATGGTTATAGGGATACGGTACAGGATATTCAGGGAATAATCCATCTAGACCCTGCCATGGCTAAGGAAAAGATTCGTTTCATGCTTTCTGCCCAGGTGGATAATGGGGGTGGCCTTCCCCTAGTAAAATTTGATCATAATGCTGGGCATGAGGATACCCCTGATGATGCATCCTATGTACAGGCTACTGGTCATCCAGCATATAGGGCTGATGACGCACTATGGTTATTCCCTACCGTATACAAATATATGGCTGAAACCGGCGATAAGGAATTTTTAGATGAAGTAATACCTTATGCAAACCGTGATGAGGGAACAGTTTATGATCATTTAAAGAGAGCAATAAATTTCTCCATGGAAAGACTAAGTGTACATAAGATGCCTGCAGGACTCCATGCAGACTGGAATGATTGTCTGCGACTTGGCAAGAAAGGGGAGTCAACATTTGTAGCACTTCAATTATATTATGCTATGGCTGTTATCCGAGATATTGCTGTAGATAAGAAGGATGCAGAATATATAGCTTACATAGACAGGGTGCAAAAGGAACTTAAAGATACAATTAATGATAACTGTTGGGAAGAGGATCGCTTTATTCGTGGATTTAAGGAAGATGGTCAGGTAATAGGATCTAAGAAGGATCCGGAAGCCAGTATGTGGCTTAACCCTCAGTCTTGGTCTGTTATTAGCGGTCTAGCTACTAAAGAACAAGCTGAGAAGGCATTAGAAAGTGTCTATAGAGAGCTTAATACAAAATATGGAGTGAGAGTCATGGCTCCATCATATGTGGATCATGCTTTTGACGGAGCATTGGCAATACTCTTTAATCCTTCTACTAAAGAAAATGGTGGTATCTTTTCACAGCCTCAAGGATGGATTATCCTTGCAGAAGCACTGATGGGCCATGGTAATCGAGCATTTGAGTACTTTATGGAATCCTGCCCTGCAGCCATGAATGACCATGCAGAAATCCGTACCTTGGAACCTTATGTACATGGGCAGTTTGTTGAAAGCTCAGATAGTCCCTTTGAGGGAAGGGCTCATGTTCACTGGCTGACAGGCACAGCATCTACTGTTATGGTAGGTTGTGTAGAGGGCATACTGGGAATGAGGCCAGACCTTGATGGATTAAGAGTTGCACCCAGTATTCCAAGTGATTGGAAGGAGTTTACCATAGATAAGAATTTCCGTGGGAAAACCTTACATATTCAAGTTAAAAATGAAAGTGGAGCTCAGAGTGGATATAAGGAGTTATATCTAAATGGTGAGAAGTTAAGGGATAACTATATTCCAGAGACAATGATGAAAGAAACTAATGATGTTCTTCTGCTTATGTAATATTAAAATCAAATAACAAAATCTTATAAGCTGTCCTCATTTTATATTAGTAAAAGAGGGCAGCTTGTTTTAATGGGGTGTGTCCAGCTAAGCTGGCCCACGCTTTCTTATTTTAATATTGCAACCTTGTCACAACTTTGATAAAATCAATATGTTATTGCTAAATAAATCTAATATGGTGAACTGTAATTATTTATTACTTTTTGTTTTTCTTATAATAGTAAACAGGTTATTTAATAGATTGATAAGTGGCTTGGTTGGCTTCTTTATAATAAAAGGCAGAGAATAATCTTAGAAAGAATGGTGTAGAAATGAGATTAAGTATTGTTGTTCCCTTTCATAGAGGAAGACACTTTTTAGAGGACTGTTTTAATAGTATAAGGGATCAGGGGATTTCTGATTTTGAAACAGTATTGGTATTAGATCATATAAATGAGGATATTTCGGATATAATCCATGAGTATTCAGATTTAAATCTAAAGGTTATTAAGTTGAATGGCCAAGGCAACCATAATCGTAATTATGGCAATGAAGAAAATGATAAGATGTTAAAAGGCTATGGTGGGGTTGCAGCGGCTAGGAATGCAGGTCTTGACGCAGCAGAAGGAGAATATGTATATTTTCTTGATAGTGATGACTATATCCTAGGCGGTACCCTTCCTTATTTAATCAAAGAGGCCATGGAGGAGCAAAGGGACTTAGTATATGGAAAAAAGGGAACCACATGGTTTAAAAGAAATGTATACATCTCTTCTCTGGAAGAGAAAAAACAGGAAGAGATTACAGAAGAGCAAAACAATGAAAATGGTAATGGTAATGATATACATGAGAAAGATAATAATGACAAGTTTCATAAAGTAGAAGAAAAGTTAATTGACTTATTTCCTGATACTGAGCAGAGAATAATACATCAGATGGCAGAAGCCTATTATTATCTTTTGGTTACAAGAAAAGGCTTACTTAATATATCTGTTCTTGGACTTATGATTAAACGAGATTTAATAGAGAAAAATAATATTCGTTTTAACGAAAAATTTCTCTTTTATTCAGATCTTGGTTTTGTAGTTTGGCTATTAAATGTTGTTAGGACAAGTTCTAGGGTAGAAGAAGCTGTATATATTAAAAGAAATCATAATGACCCCATACACTATCCGTCACTGACTCAGCTAAAAACCGGAGATCGTTTTGAAGAATATATGGCAAGTTATAGTGAAGCTAGAGAATTTGCTGGAAACAACCATGTTATACGTAATTATATAGATCATAAGTTTATAAGTGCTTTTACAAGAACCTATGCTAGAAAGATTGCCAGGGATAAAAACGACCTTTGGAGAACAAAACGCTTAGTGGCTCTTAGCGAGGCCATGCAGAAGATAGATTCATCCTTAATAGATAAATTAAAAGGCTATAAAAAACGAATTGTTAAAGCTTTGTTAACAGGTAATCTATGGAAGCTAAGAACATATACAACCTTCCATCTTGCATATAAAAAACTTAAAAAAATACATAAGAAAAGACGGGTTTTATCATATTATCTTTATGAGCATTATTTTACTAAATTATCAGTAAAAGAAAATTGGGTATTATGTGAAAGCTTCTTTGGCAAGAGCTATTCAGACAGTCCAAAATATATTTACGAATATCTATGTAAGAACTATCCTGGTAAGTTTCGTTTTATCTGGGTTGTTAATAATAGAACTAAAATACCCTATCACCCAACAAAGGTTAAGAGGTTTAGTATTAGATATGCTTACTATCTAGCCAGATGTAAGTATAATGTATTTAATGTTCGACAACCGGAGTGGGTTAGAAAAAGAAAAGGAAACGTATTCTTACAAACATGGCATGGAACACCATTAAAGAAGCTGGTCTTTGATCAAGAAGAGGTAATGGCTGCATCTCCCCTCTACAAGGCACAGTTTTACAAACAGTCACGAATATGGGACTACCTAGTGTCTGCAAACCATTTTTCCACTAATGCATTTAGAAGTGCATTCTTATATGATAAGGAAGTGTTGGAATATGGTTATCCTAGAAATGATTTGTTGTATAATCCTAATAAGGATGAGATAGCGGCCCAGATAAGAGGAAGGCTTCAGATACCAGAAGGTAAAAAGACTATCCTTTATGCACCAACTTGGAGGGATGATGAATATTATGGAAGAGGAGAATACAAATTCACCTTAAAACTTAACCTTAGATTGCTAAAAAAAGAGTTGGGGGATGAATATATTGTATTATTACGTACCCACTACTTTATAGCAAACAACTTGGATATTAGCGGAGTTGAGGATTTTGTGGTAAATGTAAGTAAGTATGATGACATAACAGAACTTTACCTAATATCTGATCTCTTAATTACGGATTATTCATCAGTATTCTTTGACTATGCGAACCTAAAACGACCTATTTTGTTCTATACCTATGACTTAGATAAATATCGTGACATTATGAGAGGATTTTATCTTGATATTGAGAAGGATGTTCCAGGGCCTATTTTATTTACAGATGAAGAAGTGGTGGATGCCATAAAAAATATAGACACTATTTCAGATGAATATAAGGAAAAATACCATGAGTTTTATGAGAAATATTGCAGTTTAGAAGATGGACATGCATCGGAGAAGGTGGCAAAAAGAGTGTTTGGGTTAGAGTAGTAGACGGTAACCAAGTTTGAAAGGATGAAGACTCATGAATATTGAGAGCAGTAATTTTTCTAGTGAGTTACATGAGGAATGCGGAGTTTTTGGTGCATATGATTTAGAAGGTAATGATGTGGTGTCCACCATATATTATGGACTCTTTGCATTACAGCATAGGGGTCAAGAAAGCTGTGGAATGGCTGTCAGCGATACTAATGGACCAAAAGGTGAAGTCATGTCCTGCAAGGGTATGGGACTTGTCAGTGAGGTGTGTACAGAGGAGAATCTAGAGAATCTTCGAGGTAATATTGGAGTAGGACATGTTCGTTATGCCAAAGCAGGAGAAAATAGTGTCCATAATATTCAACCTCTTGTACTTAATTATATAAAGGGTACCTTATCTATTGGCCATAATGGCAATATTATTAATACTAATGAGCTTAGAGAGGAATTGGAATACACTGGAGCTATATTTCAAACAACCATTGATACCGAGGTCATAGCTTATCATATTGCCAGGGAAAGACTTAAGTCAAAGACTGTTGAAGAGGCTGTTACAAAGGCCATGAAGAAATTGATTGGAGCCTACTCCATAGTTCTTATGAGCCCAAGAAAGCTTATAGGAGCCAGGGATCCCCATGGTTTTCATCCATTATGTATAGGTAAGAAAGGAAGTTCATATATCCTAGCTTCAGAAACAGCTGCTCTTAATGCAGTAGATGCTGAATTTGTTAGAGATGTACTCCCTGGAGAAGTAGTAATGATCAATAAGGAGGGAATACATTCAGATACTTCACTATGTACACATAAACATGCAAGATGTATATTTGAATATATATATTTTGCCCGCCCTGATAGTCGTATTGATAGTGTAAGTGTCTATAATTCCAGGGTAATGGCTGGAAGAATACTAGCACAAACCAACCCAATTGATGCTGATGTTGTGGTAGGAGTACCGGATTCAGGAAATGCAGCTGCCATAGGTTATGCCCTTGAATCAAAAATACCATTTGGCATGGCATTTATAAAGAATAGTTATGTGGGAAGGACATTTATTAAGCCCAAACAAGCAGCCCGTGCCTCTAGTGTACGAATTAAGCTCAATGTACTTTCAGAAGTTGTAGAGGGCAAGCGAGTAGTAATGATAGATGACTCAATTGTCAGAGGTACTACCTGTGCCAAGATTGTTAAGATGCTGAAGGCAGCAGGGGCTACTGAGGTTCATGTGAGAATCAGCTCACCGCCCTTTCTATACCCTTGTTATTATGGAACTGATGTGCCCACAGGAGATCAACTAATTGCTAGAAATAATACGGTTGATGAAATACGTGATATTATTGGGGCAGATTCATTGGGTTATCTTTCCATAGAGCGTCTAGATGATATAATTGGTAAAGGTATGGGATATTGCGATGCATGCTTTACAGGCAAATATCCTGTTAAGCCCCCAGAGGAACAACATATATAGACTATTATAATATTTATTAGTGGGCTGTTGGAGAACATGTAGATGTGTTAGACAACAGCTCATTTTGGCTAGCAAAGTTGACAAAAAGTAAACGGTGTCAGGTACATCTATTCCATATTATGGCAAGGAGGAAATATGAAACGTATAGCAAAATTTGAAAAGGTAAGTAAAGAGAGATTTTTGAAGGATTGGCTAGATGAATTCCAATCTGAAACAAGGGGTGGAGCTGAGCAGATATATGATAAGTTAAAACTACCTAAAAGAGCTACATCAGGCTCGGCGGGGTATGACTTTTTTGCCCCTATGACTTTTACCCTTAAGCCTGGAGATACTATTAAGATACCAACTGGTATTCGTGTAAAGATTGAAGATGGGTGGGTATTAAAATGTTATCCAAGAAGTGGTCTAGGTTTCAAATACCGCTTACAGCTCAATAATACTGTAGGTATTATAGATAGTGACTATTATGGTTCTGATAATGAGGGGCATATATTCTGCAAACTTACCAATGACAGTAATGATAATAGGACAGTGACTATTGATGAGGGAACGGGCTTTATGCAGGGAATATTTGTGGAGTATGGAATAGTTGTGGATGATGAGCAAGACAGAATAAGAAATGGTGGTATGGGAAGTACCAGCCCTTGATTTTGGTACCGATTATGCTTTTGTATGGTAGAGTGTTATCGCTTTAAATTTGTGCTATACAAATGTGAATTTTTATACTATAATTAACATATCTAAGCAAGTTTAAGGGGGAAAGGACATGGGAGCAGATAAAATTCAATATATTGTTGCTATGACAGTATATATGGCAGCAGTCATAGTAATAGGATTTAGTTTTGCAAGGAAGGCAAGCGAAAGTACCAAAAATTATTTACTTGGCGGAAGATCTTTAGGACCATGGGTAACAGCTATGGCCGCAGAAGCATCAGATATGAGTGGTTACCTACTTATGGGAGTTCCAGGGTTAGCCTACTGGTGTGGTTTGGGCGAAGCTATATGGACTGGAATTGGCCTATTAATAGGTACATATCTAAATTGGTTATTTGTTGCTAAGAGGCTTCGTACATATTCTTCCATAGCCGGTGATGCCATCACTATTCCGGATTTTTTTAGCAACCGTTTTAAAGAAAATAAGAAAATAATCTTATCAATCGCAGCTCTGTTTATCTTGGTGTTTTTTAGTGTATATGCAGCTAGTTGTTTTGTGGCAGTAGGAAGACTTTTTAGTACAATATTTGATACAGCTTATATACCTATGATGCTTTTAGGAGCAGTATTTGTAGTGCTATATACCTTTATTGGTGGATTTCTCGCAGAGAGTGCCTCTGATTTTATGCAGGGAATAATAATGTTTATGGCCTTGGTTGTTGTGCTAGTTGCAGGGGTTGGACATGCAGGAGGAATCTCAGCAGTTATTGAAAATGCCCAGACTATCCCTGGATTCTTTGAGTTTTTTGGGGTAGCCCAACCGGAGGTTGCTAAGGGTGTACAGATAGTATCAGCCAGTAAGCCTGTATTTGGTGAGGCCAGTAGTTTTGGACCTCTGCTTATAATATCAACATTATCTTGGGGACTAGGATATTTTGGTATGCCTCAGGTACTCTTAAAATTCATGGCTATTAAGAATCCCAGTGAACTTAAAACTTCAAGAAGAGTTGCAACAGTTTGGTGTGCTATTTCGCTGTTCGCTGCTGTTTTCATAGGGATTATAGGAAGAAACTTATATCCAATAGATCTACTTACACCATCAGATTCTGAGAATATATTTATACTAATGTCTAGTAGTTTCTTTCCTCCATTAATTGCAGGTCTTGTTATGGCTGGAATACTTGCTGCAACTATTAGCTCGTCAGATTCATACCTACTAATTGCAGCATCGGCATTTTCTAAGAATCTTTATCACGGTATTCTAAAGAAAGAGGCTAGTGATAAGCAGGTTCTACGTATGTCTAGGATAACCTTACTGGTAATTGCAGTAATTGCAGCAATAATAGCTCTTGAAGAGGACAGCGTTATCTTTAAAGTGGTATCCTTTGCCTGGGCAGGATTTGGTGCAACATTTGGGCCGATTATGTTGTTTTCACTATTTTGGAAGAGAGTTACAAGAGAGGGTGCTATAGCAGGTATGGTGACTGGTGGCTTAACAGTAATTATCTGGAAGTTACTTGTTCGTCCACTGGGTGGCTACTTTGATATCTATGAATTGTTACCAGCATTTGCACTTTCCTGTCTGCTTATTGTAATCGTATCTCTATGTACAGATGAGCCTTCACAGGAAATTCAAGAAGAGTTTGATAAGGTTAAAAATTACAACTATTCATCCTAAATATTATCGTCATTTATTAATAATATAAGGGGCATACCTATAGTAGCTGACACATAATGAACATGTGCAGGTTACTATAAGTATGCTCCTTTTACATGAATTATGGTGCAAGATTTATGTCTGCTCTTAATCCTTATATAGGGAGTAAAAATCAGCCTCTATATCTTGCATTCTTAGATCATACCATCTTTTTGCATCATCGAGAGCTCTATTGTAGATAATAGAACCTAGACTATCAAGGAAGAAATCAAAGATTTTTTCAGAACCTATAATACCCAGTTTTTCATCTCGTTCCGTCTCAAAATAATATATAATCTCATCCAGTATTTGTCGTTTTTCTTCATCTGTAAGGGGTATGCCAATTCGCCCGTACCTTTTGTCCATAATCAGAACCTCCTTTTCTTAGCTTTCTCCTTATTTTATAATATCAGAAGCTCTATGCTTATACAACAGATGCTAGCTTTTTTTCTGTTGATGCATTATAATTACTAATAAGTAATTATTATGTCATATGTTGCAGATTAGGGGGTCTTTTGCTAATTCTCGGACATGAGGTGATATATTGAAGGAAAAGTTAAATGGATTTACCAGAGGAGAATTTGAATATGAACTTCCTTCCCTATATTCTTCAGTAGAAGAAATAAATATTAGTATAGAAGCAGGAAAGCAATTTGAAGGAAGTTTTATTATAGGCAATAGTATCAATCGGAACATGAAAGGAATTCTTTACTCATCTAGCCGATTGCTTACTTTTGAGTGCAATACCTTTAGTGGCAAAGATAATAATATTACATATACATTTGATGCTTCTTATCTAAATCCTTCTGATGTTGTTAAGGGTAATATTGCCATAGTCAGTGATTGTGGTGAGATCATAGTACCCATTATGGTAACAATCTTGGCTCCAGCTATTACAACTTCAATTGGAAAGATAAAGAATTTGTTTGAGTTTGCCAACCTTGCTAGAATGGACTGGACCGAAGCAAAGAAAGTATTTCGCTCTGAAGAATTTAAGAAGATAGTTTTAAAGAATGAAGAAAGATTTCATATCGTTTATCAAAATCTTGTAAAAAGCATTTCTACCAGCCAAGCTCTGGAAGAGTTTTTAATAGCTGTAAATAAAAAGTCAAAGGTTAACCTCACAACCGAAAATTTAAAACTAGAATACCATATTACTAATGAAAATGTCATGGATAAGTTGGTTATTACTAAGGATAATTGGGGCTATGCAGAAATCAGAGTTAGTACAGATGCTCCATTTATTCAGTTAGAACAAAAATTTCTATGGGCAGACAGCTTTATAGGTAATAATCATAATATATCCTTTATTATAAATGCTGACAAGTTACGTCCAGGTAATAATTATGGATTTATATGGATTAAGACTGTCTATCAAGAGATAACAGTTGAAGTAGTATGTAGAAAACATAGCACTAACACTGCAAAAGTCCCAAACTTTAGGAGTTCTATGACTTTCTCCTATAAATTATCTAGAAGCTATTTGGATTTTCGAATTGGGCGTATAACTATAGATGAATATGCGAAACTGTTGGATTCTTTCATATATAAGATGAAAGCTCCCCAGGAGAATATGAAGGTTAAATTAATACAGACACATTTAGCCATAATTTCTGATAATAAGCGGGAAGCAGCAAAGCTCTTGGAGGAAATATCCCAACAGGAGACTACACTTCGCAAGCAATCTACCATTGAATATTGTGCTTATTTATATCTTTTGGCTCTATATAAGAAAGATGATGATACCATTCAATATGTAACAGATACAATCAGTCGTTACTATTCTAGGGGTAACTATGACTGGAGAATTCTTTGGTTTTTGCTCTTTACTGATAAACGCTATGATAGGAATAGAAATTACAAGTTGATTGATATTAAGGAGCAATATGATGCTGGCTCTATTTCACCCATACTGTATTATGAAGCGATTTGTGTCTATAAGGAAGAGCCTTATCTCTTACGGGAATTATCAGATTTCGAGATACAAGTTATGAATTTTGGTATTAAATATGATTTCATAACCATGGACTTGGCACTTCAATATACATATTTAGCCAGCAGGCTTAAGTTCTATCATCCCATAGTATTTAGAGGGCTTACTAAGTTATATAGGATTTATAAGAAGGATGAAATTCTTTCAGCTATATGTAGTCTCTTAATTAAAGGTCATAAAAGGGACAATAAGTATTTTCATTGGTATAAGCAAGGAGTGGAATCGCAGCTTCGTATTACAGAATTATATGAATACTATATGTACAGTGTTGATGAGAACTGGATTGAGCCCCTTCCTCAGCCTTTATTATTATATTTTATATATAACAGTAGTCTTAATGATAAGAAAAGGGCTTATTTGTATGCCAATATTGTAATTAACAAAAACAAAAATGAACAGATGTATCAATCCTATTACAAGAAAATGGAGATATTTGCTGCTAAGCAACTGGAGGCCAAAAATATAAATGGCAATCTGGGGATTTTATACAAGGAATTTATGGATAAGCCCGCCTTTAGCAATATTATTGTAGAAAATATGCCTGATGTCATGTTTACAAGAGAGATATATTGTGACAATCCTAATATGATAAGTGTAATTGTAGTACATAAAGAGCAAGAGGGGGAAGAAACAGTACCCCTAAACCAAGGAAGGGCTAATGTTGATATTTATACAGATGATGCCAAGATATTCTTAGTTGATGGAAGTGGAAATCGTTATGTGGCTTCGGTGGATTATAAATTGACACCACTGCTTTCTCCTACAGAAATAAATAATCTATCCCTGGATTATGAAAACCATCCCAAGCTATTGCTTAATATGTTGGATTACTATCAAAGAAATAGAGTATTTCATCAGGAATCAATTGAAATAAGAAAAAGGTCCTTATTGCTTCCTGCTTTAAAGGAAACCTATTATGTTGACAGCCTCTTAACCATTATTGATTATTACTATGATAACTATAATACTGATTTGTTAGAGAAGTATTTGCATAAACTTGATCTTACTTTGGTAAATGAAAATGATAGGATTAAGTATTTGGAATACATGATAATAAGAGGCTTTTATGATTATGCCTTAGAAGCTATAAAATGTTTTAGGGTTAAGGGGATATCAATTAACAGTCTACTTAAGTTATGTTCAGGATGGATTGCCAGCACAGGACTGGATGAATATGAAGAGCATTTACTTTCTCTTTGTTATTATATATACTCCCAGGGAAAATATAATATAACAATTCTAAACTACCTGGTGAAGTACTATGAAGGATCAACCCTTGATATGTTTTCCCTATGGAATGAGGCAATGAACTTTGAAGTAGATGCCCATGATTTAGAGGAAAGGTTACTGAAACAAATTCTATTTACAGAGAGCCTTAACAAGGATACCTATAAAATATTCTTTGATTATTATAGTAAAGTTAATAGTCATCAGTTGGTGAGGGCATTTTTAACCTATTGTTCATATAAGTATCTGGTTCATGATATTAAGATAGACAAGGGGTTGTTTCCAATAATTCGCAGGGAATTAAACTATGAAGAGAATTATATTAACTTACTTGCCTGGATAAAGTTCAATACAAATAATAGAAAACTTTCTGATAATGATAAGAAATTCATATCCTATAATATTGATAGGTTTGAAAGACAAGGAATGATTCTACCATTTTTCCAAAAATACAAATCTATAATAGAGTTGCCAGAGCGAATTATTGACAAAACATATATAGAATATAAGACAGATCCTAAAAAACAGGTGTTTCTACATTATAAGGTCAATAAGAATAACCATGGGAGCCAATATATTGTAGAATGTATGCCTAATGTGCTTTTGGGAATTCATGTGAAAGAATTTGTACTATTTTATAATGAAGATATTGAGTACTATATTACAGAGGAATCAGAGGAGGAAGTGATTTCTACTAGTAGTCTTCATTTGACCTATGATAAAGAGAATGACCTTGATGAAGATACTAAGTTTAATCGTATCAATATGATGCTTATGGCTCTTGATATACAGGATACTTCAACTCTACTAGAAATGATGGAAGCTTATGTGAAATCCGAGTTTATCATAGATGAATGCTTTAAGCCATTACCATAATACATTACACTAAGATTTGGAGAATAAGGATGGATAATTCAAAGAAATTGATTGTTGGCTATGATTTGTGTGATGATTATTCGCAGATATGCTGCTATAGCTACAAGACCTTTGAACCGATATCAATCGGTTTCAATGAGGATGAGGATGATACCTTCATTCCCACTGCTCTGTGTGTAAATAAGGATTCAAGGGTTTGGTTATATGGGAAGGATGCTATTGCCTGTCATAAGGATGGTTCAGGAATATTAATTGATAATCTACTGGATAAATTAAAAAACGATGAAGAGATACAGATATTTGAAGAAAGCTATAGTGCAGTGGATTTGCTTGAGAAGTTTTTTCGAAAAACCCTTACTCTTTTAAAGGACTATTTTCCAACAGAAATAATTACTCAGCTGGTAGTTACGATTAGCGAATTGGATTCTCCTATAGTTGATGGAATATATGAAGCCCTGCTAATGCTGGGAATAGATAAGGATAGAGTGACTGTTATTAGCCATGGCACTAGCTTCATGTATTATGCATTAACCCAGGATAGGGAACTTTGGCTTAATGATGTGGGCTTATTTGATTTTCAAAGTAAAGGACTTTGCTATTATCAGATAAGTATTAATCGTAGAATCAATCCCATGATAGCAATATTGGAAAAACAAGATTTTTCTGATACTCTTAATCACCAAGTAATTAAAGAAAACAAGGTGGATAAAAGATTCGTATTTGAGAATATCGCCAACACCCTCTTGTATAAACAGATTATAACTACCTTATATTTTACAGGTAAAGGTTTTGAAGGTGATTGGGCTATGGAATCCATCCAAAGCCTGTGTGCAGGTAGGAGAGTCTTTATGGGGCAGAAGCTCTATGTCAAGGGAGCCTGCTACGGAGCAAAAGAGCTTTCAGGAGATAGAAAACTGGATAACATTATCCTTCTAAATAATGATATGATAGTTAATTCTGTGGCTGTAAGAGCATATGTTGACGGTAATATACAAGAGGTAATTCTAACAGATGCCACAGTTCCATGGTATGAAGTAAATAGTGAAGTAGAAGTTATTTTAGATGATGCAGTAGATTTGGAAGTTATATTTAGAAATATAATTACTAAGGAAATCATCAGAGAGAGAATACCATTGAATAGCCTTCCAAAGAGGCCCAATCGTATGACAAGACTTAAGCTTCATCTATCATGTATGGATAGAAATAGAGCTAAGTTAATTATAACAGATCTGGGATTCGGAGATATATATCCTGCCATGGGTAAGGTTGCTGAATATATAATGGATATGGTTGAAACAAGATAAGATAGGAGAAGTGAGGATTAAACATGGGTAAGCTAATTCTTTGTAGGGGAAAAAGAACAGAGCGTCCATACCTTATGCCTGCTACAGGTCATAGGGTGTATTCTATTGAAGAATTATGTTATTACATTTATAATAATATATACTTTCTTGTTGAATCCCTCTTTTCTGCTTCTTTAATAGATTGGATAAGAACAGAGCTTGAGCTTCCTGAAAGAGCTGACAAATTGGAGCTTATCATTAAGCAGGGAGGAGATTATAAGACTCTTCTAGCAGTGGTATTATGCAGTGCAGATTATTATAGCGAATTAGAAATTAAGAGACTCTTATCTGTTGTTGATGAATTTCAATCTATGCCAAATGCAAAACGTCGCTATAAAAGGGCTAATTCATTTTTAAAAAACAAGCAATACTCTAGGGCGGCTACGGAATATGAAAGACTTCTTATATCTGATGATGCAGCCGAGCTAAGTCCAAGGGACTATGGGGATGTTCTTCATAATCTAGCCATAGCTAAGATTTATACATACGGACCTGAGAGAGCAGCAGATCTTTTCCTAAATGCTTATGAGCGAAACGGCAGAATAGAGAGTTTGAGGCAATACTTGTACAGCCTTTGGCTATGTAATGATAAAGAGAACTTTTATGAAAAGCTTGAAGAGTATAAGGTTGGAGAAGAGCAAAAAACAGATTTTATAAATAAGATGGAACAATTATCCCAAGAGGCGAGTACATGTAAGACCATGGAGTCTATAAATCTACTACACCAGCTAAAGGGTACAGGCAGGATGGCAGAGTTTCAGGATAAATGTGTGCAAATTATTGATGGCTGGATAGATGAAGTTAGGAAGATGTAGTTTAAGGAGATTATTGATATGGGATGGCTAGCAAATTTATTTAAGAAATCAAATAGTACAAGTAAGGAGCCAGCATACAAGGGCCAGACAATTAGGTTAAATACAAATACAGACCGCAAGGGTTACATACAGGAAAATTGTGAGATTATTTGGGAAAGCCACAGGCAGATAGAAGATGCTAAAGTAGAGTATCAGGCAGTTACCTCTTATCTTACAGATATACAAAAAATTGATATGATTCCAAAGGAACAGAGGATTGAACTTGAAGATGCAGCACGAAATATCTTTAACTTGAATAAAGAAAGAAATAGGTACCATAATACAGCGTATGATATTAGCGACATTCAGTATCGATTGTTTGAGCAATATGAGATGCAGCTTCCTAAAGAGTTGGCTTCTGTTAAAGAAGCAGAACATTATCAAGTATCAATCGAAGAGGACATCAAGCATTTGGATAATGAGAAGCAAAGTATTTTAGATGAAGAGGATGATATTATTAGTAAACAATCATTCCTAAGGGGAATTGCAATAACTACCTTTATAGTGATTCTTCTATTGTTTGTATTGTTTGCAGTCTTATCCAGTAGCACTAAGGCTAGTTTAAGCCTTCCCTTTTTGCTTACTGTCCTCATGGGTATGGCATCTGCCTTATATATATTTATGGAAGCTAGGAAGAACACCTATGATATCAAGGTGGTTCAGCTAAAACTTAATAAAGTAATCATGTTATCTAATAAGGTAGTAATCAAATCTGTAAATAATAGAAATCATCTTGATTATATATATAGTAAATACATGGTGGATGATTATAAGCAACTAAAAGAAAAATGGGAACAATATATCAAGCTAAAAGATGATAACAAAAGATATCAAGACAACACACAGCTGTTAGAGTTTTATAATGATATTCTTATAAAGGAGCTTAGGAAATATCAAATTGCAGATCCGGAAATCTGGATATACCAACCAACAGCCATCATAGACAGTCGGGAAATGGTAGAAGTCAGGCATAGGTTAAATGTTCGCAGGCAAAAATTAAGAGAACGAATAGACGTCAACCAAAAGCAGAAGGAAGAAGCAACCAAGGAGATTACTAAACTTATAAAAGCTTATCCCGACAGTAAAGATGATGCCATTCGTATCTTAAGACAGTATCAGATTGATAGTATACTTGCTAATTAATTATTAAACTTGCAATTTTCAGATAGATGTTATATAAGAAAAAGTCCTTGACATAATCAGAATTTTTGCATAATATAGTAGTAATTATCTATAAAGAAAAATGCCTTGATAAAGAGGAGTAGGTAGGTAACACTTAACAGAGAGGGTCATTCACCGGCTGAAAGATGACCAGTAAGCAGTCTTACCGAAGGTAGCTTTGTAGCAGTGTTTCTGAAGTCTTAATGTTTAATTTAAGATGGGTAGGAAATACCGGGAAGTCCCGTTATAGACGTAAGAGATGACATAGCAGTTGAATTGTTCTTGTATTAAAATGCTATTCATAAATAAAGGTGGTACCACGGTTCTTCGTCCTTTGGGTCGAAGAGCCTTTTTTTGAGTTATTGAATTGGAATGAAAAAATTATGTTAGGAGAGATTACAATGGAGAAAGAACTGGCAAAAACTTATAACCCCAAGGATATTGAAGAAAAGCTATATCAGAAATGGGTGGATAACAATTATTTTCATGCAGAAGTTGATAGGAGTAAGAAACCCTTTACAATTGTGATTCCTCCACCAAATATTACAGGACAGCTACACATGGGTCATGCCCTAGACAATACCTTGCAGGATATCCTGATTCGGTTTAAGAGGATGCAAGGATATAATGCTCTATGGCAGCCAGGTACTGATCACGCCAGTATTGCCACAGAAGTTAAGATTATTGAGCAGATGAGAGAGGAAGGAATCGAAAAAGAAGATATAGGTAGAGAAGGCTTCCTTGAAAGAGCATGGCAGTGGAAGGATGAATACGGTGGAAGAATTATTTCCCAGCTAAAGAAGCTTGGTTCATCTTGTGATTGGGAAAGAGAAAGATTTACCATGGATGATGGTTGTAGTCATGCGGTTAATAAAGTGTTTGTAAAGCTTTATAAGGATGGCTATATATATAAAGGCTCAAAGATAATCAATTGGTGTCCAGTATGTGAAACATCTATATCTGATGCAGAGGTAGAGCATGAGGAACAGGCAGGTCATTTTTGGCATATTAAGTACCCAATAGCAGGAGGGGATGGCTATGTTGAGATTGCCACAACAAGGCCCGAAACCATGCTTGGGGATACTGCAGTTGCAGTTCATCCTGAGGATGAAAGGTATCAAGACTTAATAGGTAAAAAGGTTATCCTTCCTATAGTTAATAAGGAAATACCGGTTATTGCTGACAAGTATGTAGATAAGGAATTTGGTACTGGAGTAGTTAAGATTACTCCTGCTCACGACCCTAACGACTTTGAGGTTGGTAAACGTCACAATCTAGAGGAAATAAATATAATGAATGACGATGCCACCATCAATGATAATGGGGGTAAATACTCAGGTATGGATCGTTATGAGGCAAGAAAAGCTATAGTAAAAGAATTGGAAGAGCTGGGACTATTAGTAAAGATTGAGGAGCATTCCCACAATGTTGGAGCCCATGACCGCTGCCATGCTACAGTAGAACCCATGATTAAGCCTCAATGGTTTGTTAAGATGGATGATTTGATTAAGCCAGCTGTAGAAGCAGTAAAATCCGGTGAGATAGAGATTATCCCGGAGCGGTTTGAAAAGATATATTTTAACTGGACAGACAATATAAGAGACTGGTGTATATCAAGGCAACTATGGTGGGGTCATAGAATCCCTGCATATTATTGTGATACTTGTGGTGAGGTAATAGTATCTGAGGAAGAACCATCCAGATGCCATGTTTGTGGCAACACCGAACTTAGACAGGATGAAGATACTCTGGATACATGGTTTTCTTCAGCCTTATGGCCTTTCTCAACTCTTGGTTGGCCTGATAAGACCGAGGATTTGGACTATTTCTATCCCACAGATGTACTAGTAACAGGTTATGATATTATCTTCTTCTGGGTTATAAGAATGATATTTTCTGGTTATGCTCATATGGGAGAGAAACCTTTTTCTAAGGTATTGTTCCATGGCTTAGTTAGAGATTCCCAAGGTCGCAAGATGAGTAAATCTCTTGGTAATGGGATTGACCCACTGGAAGTGATTGACAAATATGGTGCAGATGCCCTTCGTTTTACCCTTATTACTGGTAATGCACCAGGCAATGATATGCGTTTTTACTGGGAAAGGGTTGAAGCTAACAGAAACTTTGCCAATAAGGTTTGGAATGCCTCAAGATTTATAATGATGAATTTGGAAAAGGCAGATTTACAGGAAGATATTAATAAGGAGCTTTTAACTCAGGCTGATAGATGGATACTATCAAAATCCAATACTTTAGTAAAAGAGGTTACAGATAACCTAGAGACCTTTGAACTAGGAATTGCAGCTCAGAAAATATATGATTTTATCTGGGAAGAATTCTGTGATTGGTATATAGAGATGGTTAAGCCAAGGTTATATAATGATGAGGATGATAGCAAGGTAGCAGCTCTATGGACCTTAAACCATGTACTTATAAAATCCTTGAAACTTCTCCATCCATTTATGCCATTTATAACAGAAGAGATATATTGTACTCTTCAGGAAATGACAGGGATTAAGGAAAAAGGTTCCATAATGATATCCTCATGGCCAACATTTAATCCTGACCAGGATTTTGCCAAGGATACAGAAAGTATCGAAATAATAAAGGCAGCAGTAAAGGGTATCCGTAATGTAAGGTCTGAAATGAATGTTCCTCCCAGCAGGAAGGCAACTGTATTGGTGGTTTCCGACAATGAAAGGATTAGAGAAATATTCACAGAGAGCAAGGTATTCTTTGCAACCCTTGGCTTTGCCAGTGAGGTAATAGTTCAGACAGATAAATCAGGAATTAGTGAGGATGCAGTATCTACCATAATTCCAGAGGCTCAAATCTACATTCCCTTTGCTGACCTAGTTGACCTTGATAAGGAAATTGAGCGTCTTACAAAGGAGAAGGCTCGCTTAGAAGGAGAATTAAAGCGTGTAAATGGAATGCTTGCTAATCCCAACTTCGTATCTAAAGCACCTGAAAGTAAGATTGCAGAGGAAAAGGCTAAGCTTAAAAAGTATACTGATATGATGGAACAGGTAACAGAGAGACTAAATCATTTTATGAAATAATCATTAAGGCACTAATAATACCATGAAATGAAAACATATCAGCACAATTATCAATATTGCAATCCAACTGCTTATCTATTATTATAAAGATATAAATGAAGTATTTGGTAAATGAACAGTATTGTTAATATAATAGAAAGAGGATTAGATTATGATAACTGATGAATATATTAGCTTCACAATAGCAAAGCAAAAGCATATCGCTCTAATTGCCCATGATGGGAAGAAGCGAGAAATAATTGAATGGGTGGATGAAAACAAGGAGATATTAAGAAATCATTTTCTCAGTGGTACAGGAACCACCGCCAGATTAATTACAGAAAAGACGGATCTACCTGTTAAGGCTTATAATAGTGGTCCCCTAGGAGGAGATCAACAGATTGGGTCTAGAATAGTAGAGGGTAATATTGATTTCGTTGTATTCTTCTGGGATCCATTGGAATCACAGCCCCATGACCCCGATGTAAAAGCCTTGCTGAGAATAGCTGCTGTATATGATATCCCAATTGCATATAATAGGGCATCAGCAGATTTCTTAATTAATTCAAAATTCATGAATGAAGAGTATGAAAGAAAAGTTATAAATTATAACAGAACCATCAGTACCAGGTTGGAAGAATTATCAAAAAAATAAGAACCCTTAAATACTCTTAGAAAAACATAAACCCCGTTTTGTAAGTCCTTATCGAACATAGATGCTATGTTACGACTTACAAAACGGGGTATTTACTGACATAAGAGCGACACGCGAAGCGTGGAACTCGTTGTTTAAATTCTATATCTGACCTTCTCTTAAGCTATCAATAAAATACCGCCCCACATCTGATAAGGGGATATCCAGATTATAGGCAGCAACCAGCTTTCTTGCAGGTATCTCTTGCTCAGTCTTTATAATTGCCAGTTCTCCCAAGTCTTTTATACAAAAGTCAGGTACAAAGGCAATTCCAAGTCCGATTTTTGCCATGTCAATGAGAAGATCATTACTGGCAAGCTCTATGGCAGGGACTAAATCTAAGGAGTTTTCCAGAAATAGATTATGAAGAAACATACTGGTAGTTGCCCGCTTTTCCAGCATTAAGATGGGGTAGCTTTGCATTTCCTTAAAGGTAATAGGATTATCAGTAATGGGAAAAATGTCCTTTCTGCCGATAAACACATCGTGAAATTCTTTTACCGGAATAATCTCCATTAAATCATTTAGGGCAGAGTTAGGTGAATTTGTAACAATAACATCCACTTCATTTCTCTCTAACATCCTAGCACATTGAGTTGATGTGCCGTTAGAAACTTTGATATGGATATTAGGATGATTCAAGTGAAAATTATTAAGGTAAGGAACCAAATAATATCTGCATATGGTATCAGTAGAACCAATTCTTAACTGTATGCCTCTTTTGGGATCAGCACAAAGTTGATTTTCTCCACGGGTAATT
The DNA here is from genome assembly GCA_012518935.1 of Clostridiales bacterium. Classification (GTDB taxonomy): domain Bacteria; phylum Bacillota; class Clostridia; order Lachnospirales; family Lachnospiraceae; genus Mobilitalea. Next base: position 5,986 of record JAAYRE010000105.1, on the reverse strand, counting down.
AGATTTATGGCAGGTTCAATATGCTTTAATAACAACTCCCCCTCTTTTGTAAGAGATACCTTCTTAGTGCTTCGTATAAAGAGTTGCCTGTTTAGTCTCTTTTCTAGACTTTTAATTGACTGACTAACAGCAGATTGTGATATGAACAAAGACTCCGCTGCATCTGAGAAACTTAAGCTTTTTGCTACATGATAAAAAACTTTATATAATTCATAATTAATATCCAATACATATCCCCCTTACATATTAGTCTCACTAATAAAAGTATTTATATATATTAATTATTATTATAAGACAAGCTATGATATAATGCAAGAAAATGATGGAAGAGTATTAATATACTTATGTAATACAGATAATAACCTTTACCTAGAAAAGGAGAATATGGAATGAATAGGGTTAGAAGAATCTATGTTGAAAAGAAAGAGCCATACGCCGTACAAGCTAAAGAGTTCAAGCAAGAACTAATTGGCTATTTAGGGATAAAAGGACTTAAGGCTGTAAGAGTACTTATTCGCTATACAATACAAAATATCAATGAAGATACTTACCATAAATCATTAACTACTGTATTTATGGATCAGCCTATAGATATCTTATATGAGGAAACCTTTGAAAGGGAAGCTGATGACAGGGTGTTTTCTGTAGAATATCTCCCCGGTCAGTTTGACCAAAGGGCAGATTCGGCGCAAAATTGCATCAAGCTTCTTAATGAGAATGAGGAACCCTATGTCCGTGTAGCAACCACCTATGTTCTTTCCGGTGATATCTCTGATAAGGATTTTAAGAAGATTAAAGACTATTATATTAATCCCACAGATTCTAGAGAAGCAGATGAAGAAAAGCCTAAAACATTAGTGACAATATTCGATAGGCCTGAGGATGTGAAAAGCCTTACAGGTTTTAAAGATATGGACATAGAAGGATTGAAGAAGATGTATTCCTCACTGAACCTTGCTATGACTATGGCTGATTTTATCCATATACAAAACTATTATAAAAATGAAGAAGACAGGGATCCTACCATGACAGAAATCCGTGTTCTTGACACCTATTGGTCGGATCACTGTAGACATACAACCTTCTTAACAGAGTTAAGGGACATCCAGTTTGATGAGGGATATTACACTGATAAGGTTAAGGCAGTCTTTAGTAGTTATAAAGAAGATAGGGAAAAACTATATAAGGGAAGAGATGATAAATATATATCCCTTATGGATATAGCTACCTTGGCTATGAAGAGACTGAAGGCTGATGGAAAACTAGAAGACATGGAAGTTTCCGATGAAATTAATGCCTGCTCTATAATTGTTCCTGTAGATGTTGATGGTAAGACGGAAGAATGGCTTTTGTTCTTCAAGAATGAGACCCATAACCATCCTACAGAGGTTGAGCCTTATGGTGGAGCAGCCACATGCCTTGGCGGGGCAATCCGTGATCCCCTATCAGGAAGAGGCTATGTCTATCAGGCAATGAGGATAACAGGAGCTTCTGATCCTACACAGCCTGTGGAGACTACATTGGAAGGAAAGCTTTCTCAGAGAAAGATTTGCAAGGACGCAGCCCTGGGTTACAGTACCTATGGTAATCAAATAGGAATAACTTCTGGTTATGTTGATGAAATATATCATCCTGGTTATGTAGCCAAGAGAATGGAGTTAGGTGCTGTTATGGGTGCTGCTCCCAAAAAATATGTAGTAAGGGGTAATTCTGATCCCGGGGATGTGATTATTCTTATGGGAGGCAGAACAGGCCGTGATGGTCTTGGTGGTGCTACTGGTTCCTCCAAGGTCCAAACTACAGATGCTATAGAAACCTGTGGAGCTGAGGTTCAAAAGGGTAATCCCCCTACTGAACGGAATCTACAAAGACTGTTTAGAAAGCCTGAGGTTAGTAAACTAATTAAGAAATGTAATGACTTTGGTGCCGGAGGTGTATCCGTAGCAATCGGAGAATTGGCTGATGGTCTTCTTATTAATCTGGACAAGGTTCCTGTAAAATATGACGGTCTTGATGGAACTGAGCTAGCCATTTCAGAATCCCAGGAAAGAATGGCGATTGTTGTTGATCCTAAGGATGCTGACAAGATTCTAGCATATGCCCAAGAAGAGAATCTAGAAGCAGTTGTAGTTGCTAAGGTCACTGAAGAAAAAAGACTGATAATAGAGTGGAGAGGCAAAAAGATTGTTAACCTATCGAGAGCGTTTCTAGATACCAACGGAGCCCATCAGGAAGCCTCTGCTTATGTAAATATGCCATCTAAAGAAGACAATTATTTTAATAAGGGTGCTCTGGCTCTTGATAATATTAACAGCATAAAGGAAAAATGGTTAAAGGTCTTAGGGGATCTTAACATATGTTCTAAAAGGGGACTTGCTCAGATGTTTGATAGCTCAATCGGAGCTACATCGGTTACAATGCCTTACGGTGGTAAATATCAGCTATCACCGATACAGACTATGATAGCAAAGATTCCTGTGCTTAAGGGAGAAACCAATACAGTATCCATGATGAGTTATGGATTCGATCCATATCTAACCACTTGGTCACCTTTTCATGGGGCTGTATATGCAGTTATATCTTCAGTAGCAAAGATAGTTGCTTCCGGAGGAGATTATTCTAAGATACGTTTGACATTCCAGGAGTTTTTCCGCAGACTTGGTAATGATCCAAAACGCTGGGGTGAGCCTGTGGCAGCACTTCTTGGTGCATATGATGCACAGATGCAGTTGGAACTTCCCTCCATCGGTGGAAAGGATAGTATGTCTGGCTCCTTTAATGACATAGATGTACCTCCTACCTTGGTATCCTTTGCTGTGAATACAGCTAAAACAAAGGATATAGTATCAACAGAGCTTAAGAGTGCAGGAAATATTCTTGTGAGATTTAAGGTAAAGAGAGATTCCTATGAACTTCCTGTATATGATCATTTAAAGTCACTATATGTTAAGATTAATAATCTTATGAATGACAAAAAGGCAGTATCAGCTTATGCAATAGGCTTTGGAGGAATTGTTGAAGCAGTAAGCAAGATGGCTTTTGGTAATAAACTGGGAGTGACCTTACAGAAGGAATTAGATGAAAATGAACTCTTCCTACCTGACTATGGTAGCATTCTAATAGAAATGAATAAAGAAGATGCCCAGAACTTATCCAATTACGGATTTACCCTAGATGATTACCAAGTGATTGGTGAGGTTACTAAAGAGGCAGTATTTAGATATGGCAATGAACTTATATCAATAGAGGAAGCACTATCCTCCTGGAGTGATACCTTAGAGGCAGTATATCCTTCTGGAAAAGATAATAAATCTCAGCAATTAGAGACAAGGCTTTTTGATGCAGGTAAGGTATATGTGGCGAAGAATAAGATTGCAAAACCTAGAGTGTTTATTCCCCTATTTCCAGGGACAAACAGTGAGTATGATTTAATAAAAGCCTTTGAAGCAGCAGGAGCAGATGTAGAGACAATCGTATTTTCAAATATGACTGCCCACAACATCCGTGAATCTGTGAATGCCTTGGAAAAAGAAATAAAACAGGCACAGATACTTATGTTTGCCAGTGGGTTTTCATCAGGAGATGAGGCCTTAGGTTCCGGCAAATATGCTGCTACAGCCTTTAGAAATGCAAAACTAACTGAAGCAGTTAATGACCTTATAGGTAATAGAGATGGGCTTGTACTTGGTATAAGTAATGGCTTTCAAGTACTACTTAAATTAGGACTTGTTCCTTATGGTGAAATAAGACAAGTAGATGTGAATTCTCCTTCCTTGACCACCAATAAGCTAGGCGGTCATGTATCAAAGTATGTTAATACCAAAGTAATAAGCAATGGGTCACCATGGTTAATGAAAGCTAAGCTTGGTGAGGTATACACCACACCGATTTCTCACGGAGAAGGACGATTTGTAGCAAGTAAAGAATTGATTGATAGATTATTTGCACAGGGTCAAGTGGTTACTCAATATGTTGATTTGGATGGAAATCCTACTATGGATGAAGAGTATAATCCCAATGGTTCTTATTATGCAATAGAAGGTATTACCAGTCCTGATGGCAAAGTTCTAGGTAAGATGAGTCACAGCGAAAGAATCGGGGATTCTGTAGCAATTAATATTACAGGCAACAAGAATCAGCATATATTTGAATCTGGAGTTTCATATTTCAGATAGTATAATGGCTTATAATCCTCTATATGTGGTGAGAAGAAAGTAATCCTTATAAACTTTCTTCTCACCAAAGTTATGTCACAATCTCACCATCTTTTACCTGAACCCATTCATGGCAAAAAACCATATAAGCTTGTCCTTGGTCATCTACATATAAAGTACCATCTAAGCACTCCCAATCAGAAGGAGTTAAGGGGCCATCACTATGAATCCTAAAGGGACCAGTTGGTGAATCTGATATTAGTATCTGTGTGCCTCTGCATCTATCCTCTGATTTAAAGGATACGAAGGCATAAAAAGAACCTTTATAATAGTGGATCTCAGGAGCCCAATAATTTCTATCTGCCCAGAAGCCATCCGCAGTCACATCTGACAATCTAATGGTTCTTTATCATCTCTAAAACCTTTAAATACTGGTTGGCGAAGCATTCCTTTGTTATTAGGCATATAATTAACAACGCATACCAAATCAGGCTTTAACCATACTGCTGCTTCATTTCCAGGAGGAGTAATAGTAAAAGGTGAATGGTCTATGGTTGCTAAATTCATTAAATCTCTATGTCTTACACCCATGGTAACATGACCCTGATAGATTAATTCATTTCCCTTATACTGACCAAGTACAAGGCTAGTAATACCCCTTTCTTTAACAATATAACCACAGACCACAAAGTCTTTGTCGGCTAGGAATTTGAATTTAATCCAGTCCTTAGTACGTTTATCAAGATAGTATTTGCTATCTTTTTTCTTTGCAATTACCCCTTCTAACTGCTTGGCTTTTGCAACTTCAAAAAGCTCAATCCCTTTTTCAGGAAGATACCTACTAATAGCTAGTTTGGTAGATTCTATAACAGTCTTGCTAAGAATAGCTTTTCTTTCTAAGAGAGGCAGGTCTAAAAGCTCCTTATCTTTTAAGTAGAGAATATCATAAGCCACAAAGGACGCTGGGTATTTCTCAGAGGAGAGCTGAATCTTAAAGCGGTTTGAAGTAAGTGCCCTCCTTTGAATCTCAAAAAAATCAGGTACACCATTTTTAAGGATAATAAGCTCTCCATCAAGAATACATCGTTCATTAACATTTTCATGAATGTCTGTTAGCTCTGGTACTTTAGGAAGGAGCCTTAAGTTTCTTTTATTTCGAAGTTCAGTCATATTATCCATCTTATCAAGATATGCTATGCATCTGATACCATCTAATTTAAGCTCAAATATCCAGTCAGGATCATTAAAGGGTTCTGTCATTTCAGAGATAAGCATGGGTTTAATGTTTTTGCTGGCGAATAGATCCATTATGCTGTACCAGCTTTCTTTTGATTTTCAGACATTTCAATAGTTTTTTGTAGAGCTTCCATTAGATCAATAACATTACTTGGTTCTGAGCTGTCAACTGCGACAATATCTTCTCCTCTGATTTTTTGCATAATAGCATCCCTAAGTCGTTCTTGATATTCATCCTTGTAGGCAGATGGATCAAAGGGTTTGGTTAAGGAATCTAGTAAGGTTTTTGCCATAGCAATCTCAGCATCGCTTAAATCCACCTTAGGAATTTGCTTAGGTACTGCAACTATTTCATCTTGATAGAATAGAGTTTTTGCAATCATTCCCTCCTTGGTGGGATATAGGACAAGGAGGTTTTCCTTGGTTCCCATGACAGTCTTGGCAAGAGCTACCTTTCCTTGGGTTAGCATAACAGTACGAAGAAGCTCGAATGCCTTCTCAGCTCCGGAATCAGGTATAGCATAGTAATTTTTCTCATAATAGATCTGGTCTATTTCAGGAATATTAACAAATTGGATGATATGAATGGTCTTGTC
>JAAYRE010000104.1 GCA_012518935.1 Clostridiales bacterium | reverse complement strand
GCATGGTAGTTAAAGAAGAAGTACCTTTATTAAACATACCATCAGTTAATTAAAATTCTATATATTTATAACAAATCAGCATTGAAATATTTTATATAAAATGCGACAACTTACTTGACAAACACCGCAGGTCAAAGCTTTCAAATGTATAGCGGTCTGTTTTCATATTAAGTCTTGTGAAGTCAAGCATATCGTTGATAAGTCCAGACATTTTTCTTGCCTGGCGCTGTATTACAGAGAGTGCGGTTTCATATTCTTCTGCAGTTCGTTCTTTTTCAAGGGAGTATTCACACTGAGCCATAATTACGGACATGGGAGTTCTAAGTTCATGGGACACATCAGATGTGAATTGCTGCTCCTTTTCAAAGAAACGTTCCAGTCTTATAAACATTTGGTTGAAGTTATCCGCAAGCTGGTGGAGCTCGTCAGTGCCCTCTCCGATTATAATACGCCTCTTCAAATCATCTCCTTTTCCAATCTGGGAAGCAGCCTCTGAAATCTGCTTGATTGGTCTCAAAGCTTTTCTGGCAATCAGATAGCCTCCTATGATAGCAAATAATACGAGAATAGGAAGGAGAATAAGAGAAAGGCGGGCGATTGAAGATACTTCCTCTTTGCCCTGGGTTTCTGCAACAACACCTCTAAGCCATAGACCTTCAAGGCCATCCTGTGGCAATGCCCGGTCGAATATATAATAAGTAACTCTGCCGATAGTAATCGTCTGGATTACGGATTCTTTTAATCTGACAGAAGAAGTACTCTTAGCGATGGGGTTCTCACCATAAAGCAGAGTAAGGCTGCTGTCATACAATGCAGTATAAACCTGATTGACAACCTCCAGGAAATCATCTTCAACCTCAATAAAACCATTTCCATAGGATATGAAATAATCGTCATTATCCAAAAGATCATCCTCATTAATATTGCTGAAGTACTCAACTTCATCTATGTTGTTTTCCACCGTATTCATCAGATTGTCCTTAATTGTCTTTTGAAATACCTTATTACTGATGGAAAGAATCACTGCGTAGGTTAGTGATACTACTATTACCAGGGCAATAGCAAACCAGAGTGTTATTTTAACGCGGATAGATAGATTTTTCATTTATCAGAATCCTCCCGCAGAACATAGCCCCTGCCACGAATAGTATGGATTAGCTTTTTTTCATGCCCCTCATCAATTTTCTTGCGCAGGTAACTGATATATACATCTACTACATTTGTTCCTCCCTCATAATCAAAGTTCCAAATATGATTCTCGATCTTCTCGCGGGAAAGAATGATCCCTTGATTGTGCATGAGATACTCCAATAAGGCATACTCTTTTGCGGATAATTGTATTTCCTTTTCGGCACGCTTTACAATGTGCGTGGCACAATCAAGAGTGAGGTCACTTACAGTAAGAATATTGTTTGTCAGCCCGAATTCCGTTCTGGTCATTGCACGTATTCTTGCGGTCAGCTCTTCAAAGGAAAAGGGCTTTACAAGATAATCATTTGCACCACTGTCAAGACCTTTTACCTTATCTGCGATAGAATCTTTTGCTGTAAGAAAGAGCACTGGTGTAGTCTTTCCTGTGTTACGTAGTGTTTGAAGTACGGTATAACCATCTGCTTTGGGCATCATAATATCTAGAATGATTGCATCGTATTCTGTATAGGATAGGATATCGATGGCATCCTGACCATCAAAACAACTGTCCACGCTATAGCCGTCTGAAGAAAGCTTCTGTGTGATTATATTATTAAGACCCCTTTCGTTTTCTGCAAGTAAAATTCGCACTTGTATCACCTCCATGTCCATATTATATGGAAAAACATTAAATATTAATTAGTTGAATGGTATGTGCTTTATTAAACATTAAACCTGAGAAGTTACATAATGAACTTGAGAAAAGTAAGTATTAACAGTTAAACTATTCCCAAAGAACACTTGTTCATACGGGGAGAATATGATATAATATATTCAATTTGCAGGAAGTCCCCACTTCTAAATTATAATATGATAGTGGAGTGAGCATGACATTTCATGACAATGTCTAGTAATGATCGGTGGGAATATTATGGACAAGTTTAATAATAATAAAAAATATGAGGCATTTAAAATCCCCGGACAGCAGGAGTTTAAGTTGGATGGGACTACTATTGAATTGCCTCAAGCTAAAACAATCAAACCCACTCCAAGCGATGAAGGTTTATATTATGAGATTGAATACGATTCCAGTCCTATGCCTGGCGTTGGTAGATTTGTTTTAAAATCTCAGAAGATAAAGGAGCCTGAAAAGGACGAAAAACGAGACCTTTTTATGCAAATGAGAGAGATTGCAAGAACACATCGTTCCATATATGATAGTTCTAGATTTTTTAATCAGCGGGTTCAAAATAATAATGCGATAATCTTTTATAAGCAAGGCATATTTATGAAGGATTTTTCAGATGATTACGCTGAGAGCAAAGCATTTTCTCAATACTTTCCATGCTATCAGATGATGGGATACGAACAGCTTAGGACATATTTCACCTGGCGTACAGAGGTTAGAAAAGGAAATGTCACTGATATCTCTTTATCCTATGCATTTATATATATCTATGAGCTCTTAGGTAATATCGGAGTTAGTGACCCACAGGATGGTCTTAATAGGCTAATGTCTTTCTGGAAAGCATTCAGTGTAAATAATAAGTCCATAGACAAGTATGTGCTAAGGTGGTTGAAGGATTACCATATCTACTATGAGCTTCCTCATTCATTTAGAGAATTTGTTGATACAAACAATCTTGCAGAGTATTATCCGAAAATGGTGGACACCGATGACAGCTTTGACTTATTCTGCAGTATATCAAAATATGATATAAGAAAATCGACTTTTTATACCGATGATTATATAGAGCTAATCAAGGATTGTTTTAACTTCGTAATAGAAGAGCTAAAGTTAACATTTGCAGACTGTGGGGTGGATTTTGATGAATCGATATTTCAACCTACAAGGAAAATGTCAGAATGGAAGCCGTTTAAGGACGCATTGTTTTGTCCATGGAAGCAGCAGGCGGACAGGCGAATAGTGCTATCTGAAAATGAAATTTATATTTGCAACAACAATAAATGGGTTTTTAACACTGTCATAACTTCAGGTAACGGCCGACAGCTGATTGGATATATTATGAAGCAGATGGAAGTTGCTTTAAGAAAGGTCACGAGATATAAATTTAAGCTATCGGCAAACATCAATACAATCACCCATGAAGCCATGGATAAATTACGGAAAGCGGGCTTATCTCTTGAAACTATCATAAATGACGGGGTGGATCAGTTCTACAAGGAAGCGACCAAAACCGTCGTAGTAGTAGATAAGGAGGCCTTGTCCCGGATAAGACAAGAGGCTCTGATTACACAGGAAAAATTGTATGTACCGGAGCAGGAAAAACCTTTTGTTTCTCTTATTCCAACACAAGAAAAGCCACATGTTCCGGATGTTCCCAAACAAATAAAACTGTTTACTCTGGATGTTCCCGAACAAGAAAAACCGTTTGCTCCGGATAATCTCCTACAACAAAAGTTTATCGATTCAGATGCCTCCGTACAGAAAAAATCTTATGCTCCAGTTGTTCCAGTGCAAGGAACACTTGATTTTTCTTATACAGCCATACAGGACAAACCTTCGGCAGAACCCCAAGAAACCCAGATGTCGACCGTATCCGATGTATGGGATAACCTGAAAAATGATTTAACCCAAATTGAAACCGAGGCCTTATCAGTGGTACTGCTAGGTAAAAAAGATTTAAAGAAGTACGCTGATGAGTGTGGCATTATGATAGAGGTTCTGGTTGATGGGATTAATGAAAAGGCCATGGACAACCTTGGGGACAACCTTATAGATGAAGAATTCATGTTATATGATGACTATAAAGAAGAGGTAAAGGAATTGATAAGATGAGTATGGTTAGTCGAGTACCAAACAGAATAGCAAACATTTTAATAAATGCCTTGAAGGGTGGGGTTGTGCCGAGAGTAGGCCTTGAATATATCACAGTAGGCCGAACTCAGGAGATAACCGCCATACTTCACGACATAGAGATGATTGAGGAAGGTAGTGCGTCTTTTCGTTTTATAGTTGGTAAATATGGAAGCGGGAAAAGCTTTCTGCTCCAGACAATCCGAAATTACGCTACAGCAAAGGGCTTTGTGGTTGTGGATGCTGACCTTTCGCCAGAACGCCGATTTGCCGGCACAAAAGGCCAGGGCTTAGCTACTTATAAAGAGCTAATCAAGAATCTATCTACCAAATCAAAGCCAGACGGCGGTGCACTTCCATTAATACTTGAAAAATGGATATCTGGTATTCAAGCATCTGTTAAAGCTCAGCCTAATGTTAGTGACGAAGAATTTGACGATCTAGTTGAAAGACAAATTTACGCAGTAGCAGGTTCACTAGAAGGAATGGTAAATGGATTTGAATTTGCTAAGGCTGTGGTAATTTACTGGAAGGCTTACAAGCAGGATGATGCGGCGATGAAATCAAATGTGCTTCGGTGGTTTAGGGGAGAATATCCCTCCAGGAGAGAAGCCAAAAACGATTTGGGAATCAACTTTATAGTTAACGATGAGACCTGGTATGACTTCTTAAAGATATTTGCAAGTTTCTTGGTCGGAGCTGGTTATAAAGGTATGCTTGTGGTTATAGATGAGCTAGTTAATATCTTCAAAATACCTAATTCTATTACTAGAGCAAACAACTACGAGAAAATCCTTACCATGTATAATGATGTGTTACAGGGAAAAGCTAGCCATATTGGTTTCCTTATGGGTGGAACACCTCAATGTATTGAGGACAAGTATAAAGGAATATTTAGCTATGAAGCCTTAAGGTCGCGATTGGAGGAGGGGCACTTTGCTACCGCTGAGATTAAGGATCTTTCTGCTCCCATAATCCGGCTACAAATGCTTTCACAGGAAGAAATGTATATTCTTGTGGAGAAACTTATGAACATCCATGCTCAGCTCTATAACTATACTCCTGCCTTGACCCATGAGGATTTGGTATATTTTTTAACAGTAGAATATAACCGTGTCGGTGCAGAGACGCACATTACTCCCCGTGAAATCATCCGTGATTTCATAGAACTAGTCAATATTCTCCACCAGAATCCACAGAAAAGTGTATCTGAGATTTTAGGTGGCAATAGCTTTGAGATGGCCAAAGGCGGTTTGTCAGAAGAGGATATACACAGTGACTTTATCGAATTTGAAATTTAAGATTCCTTTGTGAATATGTTGGAAATAGTGAAAGTAAAAATCTTTAACTTAGCGTAATAATAGCGCAGGAAAGAGGATAAAGTATGGATGTTTTTTCTAGGCTTGCACCCTTTATACAAGATTTTATTTATCTAAATAAATGGGAGGAATTACGTGGTAACCAGGTTGCAGCTTGTGAGGTTATCTTCGACAGTGACGACAATTTGCTGCTGTCTTCCGGGACTGCTTCAGGAAAGACGGAGGCGGCATTTCTACCAGTACTTACCGAGCTATATAATAAGCCATCAAGTTCAGTGGGAGTTATGTATATATCTCCCCTAAAAGCATTGATTAATGACCAGTTTAAACGACTGGAACTGATGCTTCTTGATTCCAACATTCCCGTCACAAAATGGCATGGGGATGCATCACAAACCCAGAAGAACAAGCTAATTAAAAATCCTGAAGGGTTACTACAAATCACACCAGAATCATTAGAAAGCCTGATCACCAATAAACGTGGTGCTTGCCTATCCATGTTTTCTGATTTGCGATTTATTATCATTGATGAGGTCCACTACTTCATGCGAGATGTTCGGGGATTACAGCTACTTTGTGTTCTTGAAAGACTTAAGCAACTGACAGGTGTAAATCCTAGACGAATTGGCTTATCCGCAACTCTTGGAGATCTCTCACTGGCAAAGAATTGGTTGAATACTGGAACAGGACGAATTTGTGCAGCTCCCATTGTAGAAGAAGGCAAAAAGCGTGTCCGACTTCATGTGGAACGCTTCGTTAATTATGCTGAAGAGCGTGATCTTACCACAAGAGACGGAAGTGGTAATGTTATTGCTGTCAACTCTGGTGATATTGGTGACCGCGAACATTATGAATATCTTTTCAAGCAAACCCTAGATAAAAAGACTATCATCTTCACTAACAGTCGGGAAGAGTCAGAATTTGTTATAGCTAATCTACGGCAAATAGCCTTGAAGAATAAAGCACCTGATGTTTACCGAGTTCACCATGGTAATGTTTCAGCTCTTCTTCGAGAAAATACAGAGGATGAGATGAAATCCGATGATGAAAAGATTGTGACCGGTGCTACAGTCACACTGGAGCTTGGTATAGATATAGGTTCTCTTGACCAAGCTGTTCAAGTTGGTGCACCCCTTAATGTCTCCAGCTTTGCTCAGCGTTTAGGCCGTTGCGGCAGACGTGGACAGATCCCTCAGCTACTTTTTACTTTTGTGGAGAGTATAAGGATAAATTCTGATGATGTTCTTGGACCAATCAATTGGGAGTTTATCAGGACTATCGGTATCATTGAATTATATCTAAAGGAACAGTGGATAGAGCCGATTCCACCTCAGAATCATGCCTATAACCTCTTGTATCACCAGACTATGAGCTGTTTAAAAAGCAATGGTGAGATGTCTCCAGCGGGACTCGCAAGCTCAATCCTAACACTTGGTTGTTTTAAAAACATCCCACAGGATGATTATAAAATGCTGCTTTCCCACATGATCGACATAGACCAGCTACAACGTACTGAGCACGGTGGTTTGATTATTGGACGGGAGGGTGAAAAGATAGTAAACAGCCATAAATTCCTGACTGTATTCATGTCGGCGGAATATCTTCTTGTAAAAGACGAAAATCGCACCATTGGTACAGTTGATAAGGTATACCCAGTGGGCACCCGTTTTGCACTGGCTGGTATAGCATGGGAGACGGTTGATGTAAATGAAAAGTCCAAAGTTATCTTTGTAAAGAGGGTTCCTGGCATATCAGTTGTGGATTGGGATGTGGACTTTAACGCTGAGCTTCATACTATTCTTGTCCGTAAGATTCGCAGTGTTCTTAAAGAGAGTGATAGTTACCCTTATCTAAGCCTTCGTTGCCAAGATAGATTAGCTGAAATTAGGTATATTGCTCGAAACAGCGGTATACTGGATAACCTCGTGACCCCGCTGTCTGATAGAAAATATGCTATCTTTCCCTGGATAGGGACAAGGCAGCTAGTTACCTTGAACTACGCTTTACGGCATAGAAAAATAAAGAGTAAACTCCCTTGGATAACCTGTGTTTATCTTGAGGTGATTTTCGATGGGACAAAAGAGGAATTGGAGAATATTATCTATGACATTCTTCATAGTGACCTTGACCTATATGACCTGCCACTGCCAGACAAGGTACAGATCGACGGCAAGTATAATGAGTTTGTACCGCTACAGCTCCTTCGTAAGCAATTCATTGAAGATTATCTTGATTTTGAGGGGCTTAAGAATGATTGGTCAGTATAACTATTAACAGTTGATAACTTAATTGTTTAATATTATAATTAGTTTATACTAAGTAATAATGAAAGGATTGATTGGATGCCTGAATTAAGTAGATTTGAGGGTATAATCATAAAATTACTTTTTAACGACACTGTACAACACAACAAGCCTCATGTTCATGTATATTATGGTGAATATGAAGCATCAATAGGAATAGATGGTGAAATGCTTGCAGGAGCTCTACCAAGCAAACAGTTTAAAATGGTAGTTGGTTGGCTTGCTCTTCATGAGGAAGAAGCATATGCTGCGTGGAACAAAGCTGTAAGGGGAGAACATTTTGATAAAATCGAGCCTTTGCGTTAGGAGGTGTGTCTATGTATATTGTGAATGGAATTGTTTACGCTGGCTATCCAACAAAAGAAATCAAAGTACAGACGGTTAAACCCCTTGATGATATGATGATGATTGTAACCTTTACTTCTGGTGAAAAACGATTGTTTGACGCTACTCCTCTTCTTTCTATGCCCGCTTTTAAAGCTCTTGAAAATGATAGTATATTTGAAAGTGCCACTGTTGAACATGGAGTTGTAGTTTGGAATGATGGTGAAATTGATATTGCTCCTGAATACATGTACAAAAATAGTTATTCATATGATGAGATTATCACATAGTTATATTCCAATACTTATGAGCCAAAAGGTGAATTACGACGAGTTCTTACAAGACTTGTTAATGATATAGTTGCGGGTTCGAATCCCGTCTCGCGCTTAACTTAATTTGACGGGAAGCCTTGAAAACAGAGGGCTTCCCAATTTCTTTGTCCTTATGAAGTTTGATTACACTTAATTATACTTTTGATACCTACAAAGCAAGTGCTGTTTCCATGTTCTCCTGTGTCTGCACATCTGACTTGCGATTAAAGGTGTAGTTTTTTAATGTGGTTCTTTCGTCCTCATGTCCGACCATTTCCCTAATCGTGTTAATGTTAATCAAATTGCTATCTACAAGAGTTGATATGTAGGTCTTTCGTATCTTGTGCATACTCTTTTCATCAATGCCGATATGCGTACAATATTTTCTGATACGGGTATCAAGTGCTCTGCTGTGGATGCGGTTGCCGTCCTTGCCGAGAAAGATATATTCACTATCCCCAAAGCCATGTTCCGTCCGGCTGTTCTGCGTGTACCTTTCTTTCCATGCGTTGAATGTGGATATGGTTCGGCTTTTCCTCTCCAACATCAGACCATTTCAAGGCAACCATTTCTCCCAATCGTGCCCCTAGCTGAAAACAAAGTGCAATTCCAAGACAGGCAGTATAACCACTTTCTGCAAAGTCCTGTAAGGCTTCTGCTTCGATTTTCGGCTGTTCATCCACCAAAAATACCTGTGTAGCATCCGGCTTTTTCTTTACCACCTTAAACAACTTTTTATTGACCTTTACTCCGGCAAATGGACTTTCTTCGATAATACCCTTTTCGATTGCATACTCCAAAGTCTGTCGCATAATAACAGTGATGTTATAATACTGCGTTTTCGTTAATGAGTGTGTGCGTATCAACTCATGCGCCCACTCATCCAAGGTCACTTTGTCCAATTTGCAAAGTGGCTTATCTACAATAGCGGTTCCTACATAATATTTATACCAATCATTATCAATCCTGTGGATGTAAGAAGTAGCTTCTGTGTGGAGTGCCTTGTATTTGAGCCAAGTGGAATAAAATACAGCAAGAGTAATCTGCTTCTCAATCTGTTCCTTGCTCTGTTTCCTGTAATAGGCAACGATTTCCTTATTTAGTTTTTCCTCTGTACTTTTGGCAATCAGCTTGCGGTGGTTCTTCTTGCTTTCGTCCGGCAAATAAGTATACCAACGTCCATTGCTTCCCTGCCAAATGGTACTAAAATTTTCTATGTGCTTCTGAATTATATCTGTCTCTCTCATTTTGTTCTGTAATTCCAGCACATCCTCTAATGAGAGATTATAACTTTTCAGAAGAAATTTCAAGAGTTGCCCGGCACTTTCCTCATCATCCATAGGCTATTTCCTTTCCGCATGGTTGATTTCCCAATACCGGGACTTCAAAAACTGCACAATCGGTAATGTGCCTGTATCACACAAAATCTGAAACCAATCAATACGATTTTCTTTTGCGTAAACAATGAGGGTTGCAAAGCTATCAATACCATTTTCAATACAAAAATCTATCATTTCACTGATTGCTTTGTATTTATCACTTGCAAGGTGCATCATGCTGTCATAATCAGCACCCGAAAAATACAATACATCATCGGGGTTATACTGTGCTTTATCCGGGTTATCCAAGTGACACAGATACCTTGCATAGGCTTTTGCAGAATTAATTTTCTCTACTCCCACACCGCCAATTTGAGAGAATAATTCTTTTACCTGTTCATCCGTTTTAACGCCCTCAAACATCAACATTACATGATAGTGCTCTTTCTTCAATTCCCCCTCTTTGGTTAAATCCATATCATGTAAGGGAGAAACGAGAGCCGGAACGTGAATTTCCTCTAAAATATCTCTCCAATTTTCGGGAGCAGACTCCGGGTAGACCAAAGTTCCCCAATTTCTTGTTCTTCTCTTGTTATCCATTTTATTTTTCTCCTTGAACATTGAACAATGATTACTTGGGGGTGTCGTAGTGCCCCAAGTATAAAAGCGATTTTCGGTTTTTAGTGGGACAAGCTGATAAAGAAATTATTTATTACAGTGTTATTATTTGTCGAAAACCTCTAAACGCATTATTGAGCCATTGTATCTCCAAGCCCACCCAACTTTGTCTCCGACCGTCGGGCGGCTTGTAATAGCATGGTATCTAAAATGGTTTGATGTAGCTTATCCATGTTACTGACTGTGGGAACTACAACCTTATGTAGCTTTGCCCCACTTTCAAGCATATATCCTGTACCTCTTTTTCTGTCGGGGAGCATTTCATCCTTGAACGAGTGGAAAAACATCTCCTTAGACTCCACAGTCTGATTATTTAAAGCGATAACCAAGCCTACATTTTCACGTGCTGGTAGATATGCCGCATCCGGTCTCTGCATAACTAAAATGAGAAACACATTAAAACTTCTTCCGAGCATTAACAGGTTGGCGATTTTCTTTCGGAGCAGTTCTGCTTCCTTTTTATCGTAAAAATTTACTGCGGCTGCCAGTTCGTCAAAATATAAAATCAAGGGATGTCTGCTTTTATCATTGCCACTTTGCCTATCCAAAAAGCGTGAATAAAATGTCTCTAAACCTATTTCGATACAATCTGTATACCGATAAAACCATATAGGATGTGAAGTCAACCAAGATAGAGAGTCATCACCCTTAAAATCGCAAATCATAAGCTCTGCCTGTGGGGCATAAAGACATAGCTTGCCAACGAGCATTTTGCAAAAATACGATTTACCACTACCGGTTCCACCAATGACTGCCATGTGGGGAACCTTTGAAGGCTCCCACACATAGTAAAGTTGCTGATTATACTTAAGATAATCTTCTAGCATGACAATAGGTACTTTGAGTTCATTCTCCATAGCATTATCCTCACGAAAAATCGTTGTCAGTAGGTGCAGTCAATCCGGTTGCTCCCTGTGTCAATTTCGCATTCAAGGTATACCGCATGTGTCTGCAATATTCTTCATTTACAATAGACAAGCATACCTTATAATATGCACCGCAATCTTGTACGGAGTGTACCTGTATCAAAGCAATCGGAATACCCTCATATATGTAATAAGGGTTTGATATTCCGAGTATCCTACCGAGATTTAAATTCATTTCAAGCTCTTGTGCTAAAGCTATCTTGAAAAACTCCGTGGATACACTGTCACATTTGTGAACCACATATTCATAGAGGACAATAATTCCCTGTTTAACATACGGAGTATTACTATGCAATTCACAGTTATAATTAGGTAACATTATTTTCAAAACTGGTTGTAGTTTTGGTAGAACATCTATTAAAGCATTGCAAAGCAAATCATAATTGGTCTTCAATGCTTGACTAACTTGTGACGGCTTTAAATGTTCTTCGGGAGTAACCGGAAGATTGTGGATATTAACCGGAAATATTACCTTGATTGCACAAATGAGGATAATACCTACTATGATTGTAAAGACTATCCAGTCAAGGTTAAGGACAACATAATTGACAATCTGTGCAAGTGCCCAAGACCACCCGATTATGCCTAATACAATGGCAACAATGAGGCCTACTATTTTGAGTACAGAGGACAGCTTTTTGCCGTCCTCCCACTCTTGTGTACGATTGTTGAAAAAGACTCTAAATCTTCTCATATAATTATCCTCCTGTAATTATTCCATAATATCAACGAGGTTGTCTTTGTTGCTGTAAAATATGGTATAAATAGTAAGCTCTTTACCAATATCGCTACTACTGATTTTGGCTTTCAATTCATCCGGCACAAAGTAACTTGTTGCCATTTGCCCGATACATTCCGTGTGGGCTTCTCTCTTGGTAAGGGGAGTCAATGTATGGATAGTCATACAGTGTGTTCCCTTTTTAGAGGTAAAAACTTCAAGACCTACGAGTTGCACAATTTTCTTTTTCATAAAATTGTTCTCCTTTCAATAAAAAAGTGCTTGGAAGGGTCTCCAGGCACTCAAAGAGGGTATAAAAAAAGCTCTGACACCTATTGACCATCCGTATTAGTAATTGTGAAGACCTATACACGATCTTCGATAACTTTAATTTACTTATACTTAGTGTCAACAGATACATAGCTCTGCTGATTGAAATAATATTGCAATATTTATTTGTACTTATATCTTACTACCCATGAAATAGAAAGTCAACAGTTTTTTGCTTTTGTTTTTTTCGTATTATTTATTTTTTCGATTATTATATATATGATGATTTTATTGCATCATCATACTAATTATCCCTATGTGTTAGGATAGTTGTCGTAAGATAAAAACAATGTATAATAGACTTACGAGAATAACCTAAGGAGAATGATTATGTCTAATAATACTAATAAAAACAGAAGTTATACCAATGAGTTTAAAG
>JAAYRE010000103.1 GCA_012518935.1 Clostridiales bacterium | reverse complement strand
GTCCTCAATAATACCCTTATGCAAGGCATTGTCAATATATTCTAATAA
Source organism: Clostridiales bacterium (assembly GCA_012518935.1). Classification (GTDB taxonomy): domain Bacteria; phylum Bacillota; class Clostridia; order Lachnospirales; family Lachnospiraceae; genus Mobilitalea. The sequence continues at coordinate 4,269 of JAAYRE010000103.1, read as the reverse complement.
ATGTATCTCATTAATAGATTCTAAACCACCCTTACTAGCTCTCTTAATCATTTTCAGGAATTGTTTTGTAGTAACAAGATCCTCAGAATGATGAAAGCAGTCCTTCTCATTAGTGGTTATATTAGAGGTTATATTGGTTCTTTTTATTTCTTGAATATTTTTATTCATATTTTCTCTTACATATCATCTATAACAGGAGTAATTCTTAAGGTTACATTGTCACAGCCATCAAGGCTTTTAACAGCAAACTCCTTAGCAGTAACTCTTGTAACTTCTCCGGTCCACAAATCCTTGATATCATAGCTTGTGGCCTTTTCAAATCTGTCGGCATCAATCATCTTATGGCCAATGTAAGAGATAATCCTACTAACATCAACTGAATGTTCTTCGGTAGTTTCCACTTCACTTAGATTAATAAATGATAGGGCAATATCTCCATTAGAAAGAGGCTTTGCTAATATGTCCACTCGATTAATATTAGTAATATATGATGTATCAGGATTAGTATTATCTAAGGAGCAATAAATTCTCTTTGCCTGAATGCCAAGGGCATCCTGATTTAGAGCAATAAGATCCTTGTTGGATATAATCTGCCACAGGGTATCACCCCTTTTAATACGCCTTAAGTCCAATCCCAACATAAGCGGGGAATTCATCATACACCACATGGTCATATGGGTCTTATTCATGATATCTGTTATATTGTTCATGCCAATAACAAGCATGTCAGGATCATTCCATCCCTTATCAAGTCCAGCAAACTCGTCCATTATTACTGCCTTACTGTACTGGGATGTTATGCTGGCAGTACCGGCTTCGGTCCATCTAGCCACACCTGGATTATTTTCAGATCCCACATGGAAGGTTATATCATTAAGAATTCTCCACGAATTACCAACCTTATAGCCCCAGTTTTGTGGCTGTGTTTTACCCCATTCACAGATAGAAAGTACAACATCATGGTTGGGGTCAGCATGGTTTAAGCCCTCAAGGAAAGCAGCATAAGAATTAAGGGTATTTTCTTGCCTTCTATGATTCATAAGGCGTATAAGATTTTCCCCCTTATTAAGATATATAGAGATTTCTTTAGAATCTATAAAGGTGCTTGTGCTTTCAGTAGCAGGAAGCAGATCATCATAATATCTTGTTTCATTATCTGCCTCTCCTACCGCAATCTGAAGCCAGCGTCCTGTTCCTACTTCCTCTCCACTGGCATAATTAACAGTTATGGTGTATTCTCCTGTGGCAGGGGCATCAACATTAAAGCCCAGCTCACACCATAGGTCACCAACCGGAGTAGTGCCCGTATTTGTCCCATCAAATGTTCCTATATTTGACACATAGTTATCATCATTAATCTTTGCACCTTGCCCTAATAAGATGCCATCTTTCACTGCATTTAAAGTTATATTAAGCCCTTCACCTGTTACCGTTATGCTTCTGATATTTGGAGCATAGGAGTACTTTGTATTGGTACCATCTGAGAATGTTGCATTATCCCAAAGATAGTAGCAGTTATCAACCTTAATAAAGTCAACTCCCCAGTCAATATAAGACTTAGTATCTACATCCTCATATCCACAGGTACCTACAGCAGAGCCTGCACAAAGATTGGTTCCTATATCATTATACATACCAAACTTAAGTCCCTTGCTGTGTACATAGTCTGATAATGACTTAAAGCCAGAGGGGAACTTTGTTGTCTCATTAGAAAGTAATCCATCTACCCTTTCAGACTTATAACAACCGTCATCAAGTACTACATACTTATAACCCAAGTCCGCAAGACCTAAATCAACCAAGGCGTCAGCCATAGCTTTTGTAAGCTTCTCATTATTTCCACTACCAAAGGCATTCCAACTATTCCAACCCATGGCAGGAAGGCGTCCTTGCTTTTTATTTAATAATACCTCTCCATTAGAGAAGGCAGGATGCATATAAGCTGGGTCCTTAATCTCGTCTGGTGCTGTCCTTGATGTGGTTCTAGCTCTTGTGTTTGTTAATGATGAATCCATAGTACTCTTACTTACATTCTTATCCAAATTAAATCCTCCTTAACCTTGTAGTATATTTTATATGTATCTTATAAAAAAACCTTTATTCACATGCACCTTCTCACCTGTCTAGTTACATAATAACAATATTATATTGGGATTTCAACCACTTAAGATTTAACTTCATTCAATGGGACTTTATTTTTAAATAGTCATAAGCTACTTATAAACCCAAATAATCTTTATTCATTATTGGCATACTAATTAAATAAGTATATCTTGTTAAGATAAATATGCCAACAAGGAGTGTCATTATGAAGGTAACAACTGAACATGTAACTAATAAAGGTCAAGGTACTACTAGAATACCAAATAAATTAACAAATGAAAAATCCCCCTATCTTCTTCAACACCAATATAATCCTGTAGATTGGTACCCCTGGTCTGAAGAAGCATTTACTAAAGCAAGAGAAGAAAATAAACCTATCTTCTTATCCATAGGCTATTCTACCTGTCATTGGTGTCATGTTATGGCCCATGAATGCTTCGAGGATGAGGAGGTTGCACAATTACTAAATGAACATTTCATAAGTATTAAGGTAGATAAAGAGGAACGACCTGATATTGATACAGTATATATGACCATATGCCAGGTTGTAACTGGTCAAGGTGGTTGGCCACTTACTATCCTTATGACACCGGATAAAGAGCCCTTTTATGTTGCCACTTATTTACCCAAGAATACTGGTTACGGATTAATCGGCCTCATAGATTTATTAACACAGGTACATGAAGACTGGTTAGAAAAGCAAGATGAAATGATTCAAACAGGCAATAAGATAAGACAGATAATGAAGCGTTCATTTGAAAATAAATCAGATAAAGGCGAAGTTACAAAGGATCTGGTTAATTTAGCTGTGTCTGAATTGAAGCAAAAATTCGACCATGACTATGGTGGTTTTGGAAATGAGCCAAAATTCCCTACGCCCCATAACTTAATGTTCCTTTTGGCTTATTCAAGCCTTGAAGCAGATGAACAGGCTCTATATATGGTAGAAAACACTTTGACGAACATGTACAAGGGTGGAATATATGACCATATTGGTTATGGATTCTCACGCTATTCAACTGATGCAAAATGGCTAGTTCCTCATTTTGAGAAAATGCTTTATGACAATGCTCTTCTAGCCATATCTTACCTTGACGCATATCAATATACTAAGAAGCCACTATACAAAACTATTGCAACTCAAATTCTTGAGTATGTCAAAAGAGAAATGACTGATAGAGAAGGTGGTTTCTACTCAGCCCAAGATGCAGATAGTGAAGGTGTTGAAGGAAAATACTATGTATTTAAACCAGAGGAGATTAGAGAGGTTCTTCAAAACGACGATGCTGGATTCTTTTGTAATTATTTTAATATAACAAAGGAAGGGAACTTTGAAGGCTCTTCAATTCCAAACCGTATCCATGCCACCGAGTTAAATCCTGACAACGAGAAGGTTACTAGGTTATGCAATTATATCTATCGTTACCGACAGAACCGTTATGATTTACACACGGATGATAAAATCCTGACATCATGGAACTGCCTCATGATATCTGCCTATGCTAAGGCTTCTATCGTTCTACAAAACAAAGAATATGCAGAAATCGCTAACCGTGCCATAGACTTTATCAATACTAAACTAATAGATGATGATGGAAAGCTTTATCTTAGATATCGAGATGGGGAGGCTGCAAACAATGGCAACTTGGATGACTATGCATTCTTCTGCCATGCCCTATTATGTGCATATGATGCCACATTTAATATAAGCTATCTGCAACAAGCAATTGAGTATACTGATAAAATGCTATTAGACTTTTGGGATGATATAGGTGAAGGCTTCTTCCTAACCTCATCTGAATCAGAAGAATTAATCTATCGTCCAAAGGAAGTTTATGACGGTGCAATTCCATCAGGAAATTCTGTAGCTGGCTATGTACTACAAAAAATCGCCCACATTACTGCAAATCCTAAATATAAGGAATATGCCCATAAACAGCTTCGTTTCCTTGCTGGACAGGTTAAGGACTATCCTGCTGGCTATTGTTTTTCCCAACTTGTATTCCTAAAAGCTCTATACCCCTCAAAGGAAATCGTATGTATAGTCAGTAACAAAGACGATAATACAACTACTGCAAAGACTGTTAAAAGAAACCCTCAGGAAAATCCCGAGTTTGAAGATTTAAGAAATTATATGGCATCCAATTATAATCCCAATATGATTGT
>JAAYRE010000102.1 GCA_012518935.1 Clostridiales bacterium | reverse complement strand
TGCGCACAGCTAAATGCGAGTACAGATATACCTCAGATGGAGAAGTGAAAAAGATTCGTCAATACTTTACATTCTATGGGTTTAGGTATGTGAAGCTGACAAAATGGGAAGGCGAAGTAAACCTAGATGATTTTACTGGTCTTGTGCTTTACTCTGACATGGATCAAACTGGTAATATCACAACTGATAATCCTCTGGTTAACAAATTATTTATTAATACATTATGGGGTCAAAAAGGGAACTTCCTTGATGTACCCACCGACTGTCCTCAAAGAGACGAAAGAATGGGATGGACGGGAGATGCCCAAGTTTTCTCAGGAACAGCTGCGTTTAATATGGATGTTTATGCGTTCTTCGATAAGTACCTATATGATTTAAAGCAGGAGCAAAAAGCACGTGGCGGTAATGTTCCAGTTGTTGTACCTGCGCATGATGTAAAACAAAATGGTTCATGTGCATGGGGAGATGCAGCGGTAATCATTCCTTGGAACATGTATTTGTTTTATGGAGATATATCCATTCTAGAACAGCAGTATGACAGCATGAAGGGGTGGGTGGACTATATTAGAAGTAGAGATGAAGCTTCTGGTGGGAAAAGACTATGGATAAATGATTTCCACTATGGAGACTGGCTATCACTTGATGTAGAGGATCCACTGTTTCGTTTTGGTGGAACAGAGCCGGCTTTTCTTGCTAGTTCATTTTATAGTTTTTCATCAAGTATAGTTGCAAAAGCTGCTCAAGTTTTAAATAAGGAATCCGATGCTACATTTTATCAAAATCTATCTGAAGAAGTTAAATGTGCTATTCGCAAAGAATACTTCTCTCCAACGGGTCGTCTAGCAGTCAATACACAGACAGCTCATGTAGTTGCACTATATATGAATCTTGTTCCTGAAGAATGGAAAAAGAGAACTGCTTTGGATTTAAGGAAAAAACTAAAGGAAACAGATTATCATCTGCGTACTGGTTTTGTTGGGACCTCATATTTATGCCGTGTATTGTCTGAGTATGGAAGTAATGATATTTCATATAGACTTCTTACAAATCTTGATTATCCAAGCTGGCTGTATCCTATTACGATGGGCGCAACAACAATATGGGAAAGATGGAATTCCATACTACCTGACGGAAAGATTAGCGATACAGGGATGAACTCCTTGAACCATTATTCATACGGTTCGATAGTTGAATGGATATACAGAAATGTAGCTGGCATACAACCGTTGGAAAGCTCTCCAGGGTTTAGACGGTTTAAGCTTTGTCCACAACCAAATCATCTATTAAAATCCCTTAATGCCGAATTCTTGTCACCTGCGGGCAAAATAATAAGTAAGTGGAATATTAAAGATGACGGTTCTATAACCTTCTACTTTAAGGTTCCGTTCAATACAACAGCTGAATTAATTTTACCAGATACCAAGGGAACTGACTTACGAGAAAGCTACGAGCTTGAATGTGGTGAGTATACCTTCTCATACAAGCCCAGCAAACCCTACAAAGAAATATACGGCGTTAATACTGCTATGAGTGAATTATTTAAAAGTGAAGAGGGCACTGCTATCGTAACGGAATATCTACCTGAAATGTCAGGCTGGATGCTATTCCAGATGATGGCTGGAGAGCGCAGTATTTGTGATTTTATAAGAGAAGGCCTTTTAGACCTTGATAAAGCTGTGTTGGATGAAATTGATGAAAAACTCAGTAAAGTTAAGGTTGAAACAGCTTGATAAAATGCTATAAAGCCCCCCTGCAGAAGTGGGGGGACAAACCTATAAATACTTCATGCAGGAGTGATTGTTTTGGATATAAACAAAGAATATTATGAAAGCATAAAAGAATATATATGCAAAAATGTAGACAAAGTATTTAAGAAGCCAAGCAAACGTTTTAAATATCCGTTCATAGATCCTGGCTCAATTTACGATGGAAATCTTTGGGATTGGGATTCTTTTTGGACTGTCTACGCATTGACAGCACATGAAAAGACTCTCAATGATGGCGGTGTTTTCAAAAAGAAGCTGATTGAAAGTGGGATGGGTAATGTTCTAAATTTTTTCAGCTTTCAGCTTGAAGATGGATATATACCTATGATGGTTAGCAATGATATTCAAGGTGAAGATGAGGAGTCATATTTAATACGAAAGCATAAAGAAGGCGAAATTTTAAATATGCATAAACCATTTTTGTGTCAGCAGTCGTGCCTTGTAAGTGGTTTAAAAGGATCTTTTTCATGGCTTGAAAACTAT
>JAAYRE010000101.1 GCA_012518935.1 Clostridiales bacterium | reverse complement strand
GGTACACATATGCAGATGATAAAGAATGGTGGACCATATTCTAAGATGTATAAGATTCAAGAAAAGAATTATTATGCTAAAGATTACTTAGGAATTGAGGTTGTGTAAAGATATGAAAAGGAATAAAGATTTCAAGTTATTCGCAGCCACTATAGGGCAAAATGTAGTTATGGATACTGTGGATGAATCTGAAAGAGATAATATAAATAAAGCATTACATAGAGGGGGATTTGGTGAAAAGCTAAATACACTAAAGAACGGAATTAATACAAATCTTACAAAGGAATTCAAGGATGATGGAACCGAATTATCCGGTGGAGAATCACAAAAACTTGCCATCTCACGAACATTTTATCAGGATGCACATTTTGCCCTTCTTGATGAGCCGTCATCAGCCCTTGACCCTATGTCGGAATATCAACTTAATCAATCCATGCATAATGCGGCTTATGATAAATCAGTTATATTCATATCCCACAGATTATCTACCACTAGAAGGGCTGACAGAATATATATGATGGAAAATGGCTCAATTATTGAGGAAGGAACCCATGAGGAATTGTTAAGACTTCAGGGAAAATATTGTGAGATGTGGGATGTACAAGCAGGAAGATATAAGGAGATGCATATAATTAGGACCTAACAACTATTCTTTATCGTTGCACATCGTCTTGCAACGAGCCTTTCATATTAGTTTAGATGGCTATATATAATGTAATATTTCATTATTAGAAGAATATAAAACATTGACTTTTTAAGCTATAGTTAATATAGTTTAGATAAAGCTAAAGAAGAAAGGAGATTAATACGATGAAGAAAGCAAAAATGGTAATTGACAAAGATTTTAAGATTGATGAGATTGACAAGAATATATATGGCTCCTTTGTAGAGCATTTGGGCAGAGCTATATATACAGGAATCTATCAGCCAGGTCACCCAGCAGCTGATGAAGAGGGGTTTCGTAAGGATGTTATTGAGCTGGTAAAAGAGTTGCAGGTTCCTATAGTTCGCTATCCAGGAGGCAACTTTGTATCAAACTATTATTGGGAGGATGGAGTAGGTCCTAAGGATCAGAGAAAACCTAGACTGGACCTGGCTTGGATAACTCTGGAGCCTAATGAAGTTGGATTAAATGAATTCATGTCTTGGGCTAAAAAGGCAGAAACTGAAGTTATGATGGCTGTAAACCTTGGTACAAGAGGAGTTGCCGATGCATGTAATCTCTTGGAGTATTGTAACATTGATGCTAACAGCTATTATAGTAATATGCGCCGTGCCCATGGATATGAAAAGCCCCATGATATAAAAGTATGGTGCCTTGGTAATGAAATGGACGGACCATGGCAGGTAGGAGCAAAGACACCGAAGGAGTACGGAAGACTTGCAGAAGAAACAGCAAAGGCTATGAAGATGATAGATCCTACTATACAGCTGGTTTCATGTGGAAGCTCAAGTATAGGCATGCCAACATTCCCAGAGTGGGAGGCAGTTACTCTTGAGCATACCTACAATTATGTTGACTATGTATCATTACATCAATATTATGGCAATAGAGAAAATGACACAGCAGATTTTCTTGCCATGTCTATGGATATGGAGCAGTTCATCAAAAGTGTAATTGCAACCTGTGATTATGTTAAGGCAAAAAAGAGAAGCAAAAAAGAGTTGAAGTTAAGCTTTGATGAGTGGAATGTTTGGTATCATTCCAATGAAGCAGATAGCAAGATCAAAGAAAAGAAACCTTGGGGTGTGGCACCACCACTTTTAGAGGATATCTATAACTTTGAGGATGCTCTACTTGTTGGTCTTATGCTTATAACACTAATGAAACATGCTGATAGAGTAAAGATGGCATGTATGGCTCAATTGGTAAATGTTATTGCTCCTATTATGACTGATGCAGAGGGAGGAGCATGGAGACAGACCATATTCTATCCGTTTTTACATGCTTCAATCTATGGAAGAGGAATTGCTCTTGAACCTGTTATTGAAACAACTAAGCATGATACATCCAAGCATACAGATGTAAGCGATGTTGAGGCTATAGCAGTGTACAACCCTGAAAAAGAAGAAGTAACAATCTTTGCAGTTAATAGAAATGTTGATGATGATGTTAACTTTACATCAGATATCCGTGGATTTGAGGGTTATAAGGTCTTAGAATATATTGTTATGGAGAATGATGATATGAAAGCAGTTAATTCTTTAAACAACCAAAGAGTTAAACCCCATAACAAAACAGACTATACCTTTGATGATGGCATATTTACCACAAATATGAAGAAATGCTCCTGGAATGTTATTCGTTTTGGAAAATAGACATTTGATATATACAGAAAGGTAAGCTTGCCATGGATAACATAGTATTAATCGGAATGCCCGGTGCAGGAAAAAGTACCATAGGTGTTATTTTAGCAAAAGTACTAGGCATGAATTTTATAGACTCGGATTTATTAATTCAAGAGCAGGAGGGAATGCTTCTTAAAGATATCATTAAGAAGGAAGGGCAGCAGGGTTATATTGATATTGAAAATCAAGTTAATAGAGATATATCTGTAAAAGGCACCGTGATTGCCACGGGAGGCAGCGTTGTATACTGTCCTGAGGCCATGGAGCATTTTCGGGCAACTTCTAAGGTAGTCTATATTAAGCTCAGCTACGATACTATTAGTAAAAGGCTTGGCAACATAAGACAGCGGGGTGTAGTGCTTCGTCATGACCAGACATTACTAGATCTGTATAAGGAACGAATACCCTTATATGAAAAATATGCTCATATTACTGTAGATGCCGAAGGGCTTGGTATAGAAGAAACCATGGAGAGAATATCCATGAAGGTTAAGGATGATCTTCCTTAGCTTGGTACCTACTTTATAAGGTATCTAATATACTGTAGAATAGTACTTGTACCATTAGTTGGTACAAGTGCTATTTTTTATGTGACTTTTTGCAGTAGTGAATTGTCTTATATATGAAAGGGGGGTAGAAATGGAGAATATACTTAGCGCTGAGAAATTCATTTCAGAAGAATGGATATTGTACAAATATAACTTGTATAAGAATATGCTTTTCCAGATAACTTTTTCATATCTAGGCAATAAATATGATTGTGAGGATGTATTACAGGAAGCCTTTATAAAATTATGTTATCATGCCCCGGAGTTTTTAGATGAAGAACACGAAAAAAGATGGTTAATTCGAGTGACAATTAATCTATGCAAAAATCATTTAAAAAGCTTCTGGAATAGAAAGAAGATATCTATTAATGGGCTAGAGGAGTATTTCACCACCGAAGAAGAAATTGAAATAATGTCTGACATAATAGCTTTACCTGAAAAATACAAAAGTGCTATATTGTTGCATTACATATCTGGATATAAGATTGCAGAAATTGCTGAGATACTAAATATAACGGAATCAGCAGTTAAAATGCGATTGAAACGAGAAAGAGAGAAACTAAAAATAGAATTGGATGGATTAGTATAGTAAAGTGAAGGGAGATTATGATGAAAGAAAGGGATTTAAGAAAAGTTCTAACTAAGCCAACTACAGATGAAACTATGGATCAAAAGATTACAGATTCATTACTTAATCCTGACTTAAATGATATGAACAGCAATAAGATGTATAGTAGAAATATAAAGAGTTATAGATTTTCAAAGGTTGCTGTTATTGTTGCGGCATTTATTATTATAGGAACAGGCACTGTGCTGGCAGCCACAAGACATTTTGTTAAGAGCTACCCCTCTAAGAGGGACGTTTTGACAGAAGAAGAATATATACAAAAGTATGGTAGTGCTTTGAATGTAGAAGAGATATATGAAGAAGTAACAAAAAAATATTTTGGACCTGGCAATAAGAAGTTAACACTGCCTAGAGATTCTGATGGCAATCTTCTTGAAGTAACTGATGATGGTTATGTTGTCTTCCCGGATGGATCTTCATATAAGCCGATCTATGAGCTTTATACACCTGATCCTGATAGACATGAAAAGGCTAAGAAGAGTGGTGATGAAGCCTTCGCTTATATGGGATACCCTAATTTAGTCCCAACCTATATATATGATAATTATGTACTTGGGGAAAAAGGATTTTGTATTTATGAAACCACAAGAGATGGCTATGATAAAAAATGGACTATGACAGAATTCTTTAAGGATGCATATGATACAGGAGACTTTAGTAGCGAAGTTATATATGTTACCTTTTCACCTGCTGAACATTCAACAAAGAATTCCACCAGTATTCTTGTTGATGACAATACGACTAAGGATGATTATGCCTACTCTACTTATACAACCAAGGGAGGGATACTTTGCTCTCTAAGTAAACATGTTGATGGTAATATAATTGCTGATATTAACTTTGATAGTGATACCATAGGAAATGGACATATGATGATAGAGTTTATTGGTTTTAGTAATAAGATGGATACAGTTAAGGAGATTCTAGATACACTGCCACTTACAGAAGATATTGTTGACTACCAGGATACAATTGAGGAATGATCTAAAATAGAGCATTATTAATATAATAAATTATACTTAAATAACTTAGCTGTAACAAAACTAGTAGCTATAAGTTTTGTTACAGCTTATTTATTATTCATTCCAGTTACAACCTGCAGCTATAATGCCAACGACTTCTTCAAGATTCTCTCTGTCACTTTCGTCAAATCTATTAAAAATCGGACTATCAATATCCAGAACACCTACAATAGAATTATCAACATAGATAGGTATAACTATCTCTGAATTAGATTCGCTATCACAGGCAATGTGTCCGGGGAATTTGTGAACATCAGCAACCACTTGAGATTTGGCTTGTGATACAGCTGTTCCACACACACCTTTTCCTATGGGAATATGGATACAGGCAGGCTTTCCTTGAAAGGGACCTAATAGGAGTTCATCATTTTTAATGAGATAAAACCCCACCCAATTAGTATCTGGTAGTGCCATCTTAAGTAGAGCAGAAGCATTACTGAGATTGGGGATTAGGTGGGTCTCATTTTCCAATAAAGACTTCAATTGCTCTTTAATTAACCTATAACATTCTTTTTTGTTTTCTTCATACATATATATTCTCCCTTCACAAAATGTCAATCGTACAACCACAACGCTGTGCATTGTGGCGTCATTATTGACAAAGTGTAAACTGTACCTGTCACTGTTTACATTTTGTAAACTGTACCTGTCACCGTTGACAAAACGTCAACATACTATTTATGGTTGATTATAGCTTGTTTCTTTATCTTTTTCAATAAAGTATATCTAATGTCATATAATCTAATCTCTATATGAAAATTGAAAAGTTTAATTCCACTCCTCTATTAAGCGGTGGAGTTTACTTTTGCACAAGTAGCGTTTACTCTTTCATACAGGGGTGATATGATTATCGTACCTTCTGACGGCAGTAGAAGGAG
>JAAYRE010000100.1 GCA_012518935.1 Clostridiales bacterium | reverse complement strand
CGAAAAATATTCTATCACGCTCTTGTTCTTGTTGGGCTTTTGTTCCCTTAACCTTATCAAGATCGGCATATATTGCTGTTGTTCTGTTTCCCGAATTAACAGCATTCAAAATTTGTTTTTTTGATATACTAGCAGGGCTTCCTGAGAGGACAAGCACCGAATCACTTTGATTAGAATACTGTATTTGCTCCTTAGGGAAATTCGTGGGCTGGTTTATTCTACCTGTATCAACAAGGTATTTAAATAGCCCAGCGGAACCACAAAAAACAATAGAATGACTTAATCTATTAGATGCTTTTGCTATACAAGTTAAATCCCCATTATCAATGGCATCACATACAATGACCTTGAACCCGCTATTAATCATTTCTTCCATGACCTTAGCTGTGACTGCAACGGAGTCACGAATAATATCTATAGTTAAGTTTGCGGAAGAGATGGAGGACTGTTTTCTTATTATCTCTCGAATACTTGATGAGTAAATAGGGGAAAAGGGATCTTTGGCAAGTTCGGTATCCTGTAAACGCAGCCCGCCTACATAATGAATTCCGTTTACAGTGGTTCTCTCATTAAAAGGTAGTGCAGGAGCAAGGATGATACAGTCTACATCCAATTGATTTAAAACAGCTTCTAGTTCTATACCGATATTCCCTCTTAACGTTGAATCCACTTTTTTATAAATCAGGTCACAACCCATTTCTTGCAACTTTTGGACACAATATTGAACTTTTGAAGACGCTTGCATTTTGGGTACATTTCGACTTTCGCTGTTTATAATAATAATATCTGTATTTTCTGAAACAACGTCCAACGAACTTGGATCGACAGCTATTTTCACTGTATATCCGTCATTATGTAGTTGTACTCCTGCGTCCATTGAACCTGTTAAGTCATCTGCTAGAACACCTATACATTTTGCCATATAATTCACCTTCATTAGACCACGGTTTTAAGCCATAGCTCTAATTTTTCCTTTCACATATTCTACGGATTTTATAAATGCTGTTTCACTGTCCGTGCAGTTGGTTTCTATAGTGATATTTTGAGAATATCCATTCTCCTTTAGCAAGGAAAAGATTCTATTGAGATTTATTTCTCCTTCGTTCAATGGGACAAATTCCTTATCACCATTCGATAGCGTTTTTGCATCCTTTAAATGTATATTTTTCAAGTGAGGCTGTAATCTAGTATAGTCATTTCGTATGTTTAAGCTGTCACAGCAAAAACTATTACAAGGGTTCCAATCAATAAACAACCCCGGTACTGAAACCTCATTTAATACCTCCAAAAGTTTTTTACTACTTTTACAATATGAATTCGCAGAGTTTTCAAGGAGAACTGAAAATCCATTATTGACTGCCCTCACAGTAAATTTTTTAATATTATCAATCATTATTCTGTATTCATTCTCATTCAAGTTTTGTTCAGAGGCAAATACAATAAAATTTGGACACTCAAGCTTTTCTGCCAACTTAAATATTTTTGAATAACCAAACTGTTTCAAGTCATCCCAAGGAGTCTGTTCCAAACCAATTTTGTATACACCCAGAACTATAGCTGATATTTGAAACTGATATTTTTCCCTTAAGTTAATCAAAGTTCCAATATCATCCTCGTCATAGAAAGGAAAGCGCTTTCCATATATAGTTCGCAGTTCAAAGGCCTGTATACCATTTTCAAGACCGATTTGAATTGCTTTTTCAAAATCTCGTGATATTTCATCTGTAATAGCACATAATTTCATAGTCTCACTCCCGAACTAATGGTTTAATCCCTAACTAGCTTGCTCTTATATCGCAGTAAAAAAGGTTGTGTTACAACTTAAATAGGGGATTCTCGAAACTGCTCCACATAAGCTGAGGGAGGATGCCCTGTAAATTTCTTGAAGCATTTTGAAAAATAAAATGCATCAGAGAAACCAACCATTTTAGAAATTTCATTAACTAGAAGGTCTGTATTCTTCAAAAGAAATTTCGCTCTATTAATACGTACATAATTTATATATTCAGTAATAGTCATTTCTGTTTTTTTCTTGAATTTTCTAGAAAAATAAGAACGACTATAATTCACATGACTACAAATCATATCTACATCTATATTATGATGGTAATTTTGATTGATATATGTTATTGCTTGCTCAAAAGGATCTTTCCCATCATCTTCGCTGCCTTTTTGCAATGCTGTGCTAATAGTGTTTTTTTTCAGTAAAGCTATAATCTTGTAGCATAATGCCCGAAAATTAAATTGGTCGGGGTTGCTAGATTGAAGTTCTGCTGTTATTAGTTCAATGTTTTCTTCAATTTCTTCTGTTACAAGACCAAATGCAAATGGGCGCTCTACCGTGATATTTATAGAAGATAAATATTTTTCACAATTATCACCGTTAAAAGTAAGTATAAGGATGCTCCACGGTTTCTTTTCATTGCTGTAATAATGGTATTTCATTCCTGGAAAGACGCATAACACATCGCCCTTACCCACGTTTATGTCATTATCTCTGTGTACATAAAAACCGTTTTGGTCAAGTACAATTATGAGTTTGTAATTAAACGAAACTTGTGGATTTTGAAGGGAAATGCCAGTATTAATACTGCACCCTATAAAACTAAACTTCTCAAATTGAAAAAAATAATCATCTAATATTTTATTCAGCGATTCCACCCCTCGATTTTCTATCATAAAACATAAACAATATGTTATTTGTTTTGTGATGTCTTAATTATAAGTGTTTGTACTATGAAATTGAAATGTAAGTTTGTGCTTTATGCAT
>JAAYRE010000008.1 GCA_012518935.1 Clostridiales bacterium | reverse complement strand
TTAATACAAAATGTCTGTCAATTACCTAGTAATATTCTACCTATTGGAATGGTTGTTATAGGACATAAAGGTGAAGAAAAAGAAATGGTCGATAGGTTTGATGCTGATAAAGTACATTATGAGACTTGGTAAAAGATATTTCTGAACAGTAACACTGCTTGCACTACCAACCTTGTGCAAGCAGTGTTTTGTTTTCTACTTATTAATCTGTACTTGGTATCTCATACCAGAGATTACACCATTTTCGTCTCTGTTATATCTAGAAAAACGTATTCCCTTTTCGCCTCCTCCAGATAATCCTTTGACATCTGACATCCCAATATATTCTTCTGGGAATATCCAATCCTCGCCACATACCACTCTATAGCCATCGTGTTCATAAACCATTAATCCTTCATCTGTATATGAAACTTCCTTGACTGATTCAGGAATTAATATAGATACTTCCATTAGGGCGTCTAGGTATTCTGGAACATTAAGGTCAGCTATAGTGCCATTTTCTATAATATCAAATATATCAAAATCAGATGAATCAACATTAATGGAATCTGAATTATTTGAATCAACATTATTAAAATTGGAACTATTAAAGTTAGATTTATCTAATTCTGTATCAGAGTTATCATCCGAATATAAATCCTGAAGGTATTTTTCGGCTTTCTCTGGATCTGCTTTTGATGGATCAAGTGGTAAATCAAAGAGAATATTTATTCCGTCAAATTCTAGATTAGGACTAATATCCCCTGTTTCCTCATTATAGTTATAGGCTTCTTTACTATAAAATGGTGTACTACTTACGCAAAGATATAGTTCTCTGTCTGCAAATATTTCTATATCGTCACATTCAATAAGGCGGTACATAATCCCGTCGGCTACCAACTCCGAATAACTACCATTCATAGTAACAATATTACACCACCAAGGTTTTTCTCCTTTTATAAGTGGGGATATAAAGAAAGGGGTCTCACCATACTCATCATCACTTGTGGAAGGCATAGGACTTCCATCTTCCTTAGCGATTGCAACTACAGCATAGGTTCTATTTGGATAAATTTCATGGGCTGAGCCTTTAAAATCGCTGAGGTCTTTGCCAGAGACGATTCCTAAAAATGAAATATTATATCCTCCTGAGCATATGGTTTCATTAATCACAGTCGCATCTTCACTTTGAAATGCTATAGCAAGGCCCTTATCACCAAGCTCCTGTGCAATTTCTTCAGGACTTAATATTTTCCATGCTGCATAGACAGAGAAAGACATTAATAGGGTTAATAGAATTACTAATAAAGGTATGGGAATTAATTTTCGAACATTTTTTTGCATGATATGCTCCTCTATGCTATTTTTTATTGATTGATTCAGTTCATAACTGGGTCCTTCTATCTGTGTAAGGGATTCTCTAAGTAGTTCGTCTATATTGTGATCCTTCATATTCATACACCTCCAATGTTTTTTTGAGGAATTTACGTGCATTGTGAAGCCTGCTTTTTACCGTTCCCTTAGGAATGTGCAAGGCCTTGGCTATTTCTTCTATTGACATATCTGCAGTGTAAAACATATATATTGGTATCTTCATCTTGTCATCTAGGGAGTCTACAGTGGCTCGTATTAATGAATTGAGTTCATTAGACAATGTGATATCCTCGGGTGATTTAATGTTAGAAGTTGAAGTGTTGATTACCTTATCATTAAAATCATTTGATGTTACTAAGTTCTGTTGCCTTGCTTGCTTACGACACTTGTTTTTCCATAATCGTATAGCAATTGAGATAATGTAACTCTTTGGATTGTTATTTACATCTATTTTATGGCATAGCTCTAAGGCTTTAAGAAAGGTTTCTTGATAAAGGTCTTCTGTATCCCCTTTATCTTTAGTTAGGTAATAACAAAAGCCATAGATTGCATTACCGTGTAGCTCCACTATATTACTCAGATCTGAGGCATTCATAGCAAAAAACCTCCTTTCTCATACTTGTACAGGTATTATATGTATTTAAACCTTTCATATATATATTGTCACGAAGGTGGAAAAGGTTCACTATAATAATATCTATTTGTTAATTGGTTGACAATTACAAATCAATAAAACATAATATAATTTATACAAATTTAATAATTGACATATTTTACTTGAAAATGAACAGATGTTCTATTAAAATATGTTTTAAGATATAATATTATTACATATTTTAATCTTGGAGGAGGGTAACAATATGCTAGAAATACCTGAGAGTTATACTTTAGTATAACATCTTATTCCATACCATAAAGGACACACTTATGAAGATGGCAGATCAGGGAGGAAGAGATACAAAAGCTATGAAAATAAAAAAGGGGGAGTTGTTTTGGATACTTATGAAGCTGTTTATTCGCGAAGATCGGTTAGAGATTTTGAAGATAAGGAGATTGATAATGAGGAATCCTGATAAAGATGAAAAGCCGATTTTGCAGCATGTAATTCAAGTCGAGGATAGATTACATTATAATAAATGGTAAGAAGCTAAGGAGGAAGTTATGGCAACTTGGATGGTGCATTTGCGTTTAGC
>JAAYRE010000099.1 GCA_012518935.1 Clostridiales bacterium | reverse complement strand
CAAGGGTGTCCATCGCGAGGTGGAATCTGAAGGAAGTGGGAGGTAAACCTCTGGTCTGACGGACATAAAATCACATAAAAGGCAGTTCATAATGGATAAGGTTGCAGAACAAACTGAAGTCCTATACTACTGAAATAATTATGGAATATCAGTTACTAAAATCGTGATTGCGTATCAATGCATTCATCAGGTATACCTTTATTCCTAAAACTTTTATTTAACATGATCCCTAGAAGTAGCAATACTGGGAATATAATAGCAGCTAGAATACCAGGCTTCAAATTTCCATCAAATTTATCAGACACCATTCCTACCACAGTTGGCCCTCCTGCACATCCTAAATCGCCAGCAAGTGCCATTAGGGCAAACATAGCAGTACCTCCTCTCCTGATGGAAGCAGCGGCTATACTGAAAGTGCCTGGCCAGAGTATGCCTACAGAAAGTCCAGCTAGGGTACAGCCCAGTAAGCTAATGGCAGGTGTTGGAGCAAATACGATACAGAGGTAGGAGGCAATACAAAGCATTAAACTAAGATTCATAAATCGTTCTAGGTTAATTTTATCTCCATATTTTCCATAGAATAGTCGGGAAAGTCCCATTAAGATGGCAAAAGTCATAGGTCCAGTCAGGTCACCCAAGGTCTTACTAATATTCAACCCTTTCTCTGCAAAAGTTGAAGCCCATTGACTAACAGCTTGTTCACTGGCACCGGCACAAAGCATCATCAATAATATAACCCAAAAGATTTTATTGGAAAACAATTCCTTAATGCTTAAACCACTATCACCTTCATCTATTAGTGATGCCATAGGAACTCTAGTAAAGGCAATCATATTAAAGAATGGTATTGTGGCCCAAAACAGAGCAAGCATTCTCCAATTGGCAATACCAAATATAAAGAAAAATAAAGTAGAAAGTAACACCACACCTACATGTCCCCAGCAGTAAAATGAGTGCAAGAGGCTCATGGCTTTCTCCTTATTATCAGTGGGGCAGGCCTCCATAACAGGACTAACCAGGACTTCTAACAAGCCACCACCAATAGCATATATTATAACAGCAAGCAGCAAGCCAACAAAAGGATCAGAAAACATATCTGGTAATATAGTAAGACAAATCAAACCCACAGTAGCACAACCATGGGCCAATACCATAGAAGTTCTGTATCCAATCTTGTCAACAAAAGCAATAGCCAGTGCATCTACCAATAACTGTACACCAAAATTAATTGTAATTAAGAGGGTTATCTTAGTTAATGGAATACTATAACTAGATTGAAATGTTAAAAACAAAAGTGGAAGAAAATTATTAATTATAGCCTGTACAATATATCCCACAAAGCAAGCATTGATGGTGAGCTTGAAGTTACCTTTTATATTCATCTTTTACCTCTTCTAATGTAGTAGTTTATCAAAATGCTATCAAATTGTAATAACAGCACACAATAAGGTATTATATATTACTCACTATCATTTGACAAGTTTCTTATGATGCATATAAACGGTGAATCCCCCTTACTAAATTCATTGAAAATATTTTGACTGAAATATATTTTGGCTATATAATGATTTTATAAAAGCAACTAATTAAAAATCAATGAAGTGCGACAAATTATTTGGAGGAAAAGCTATGTTAAAAGTGATTAATACAGACAAGGCTCCGGCAGCTATCGGTCCCTATTCCCAAGCAATAATATATGGTGATTTATTATTTACTTCAGGCCAGATACCTATTGACCCTGCCACTGGAGAGATTCAAGGAAATGATATTTATGCTCAAGCAGAGCAAGTGATGAAAAACATTTCATCCATATTAGATGAAGCTGAAACTAGCTTTGAAAATGTTATAAAGACAACCTGCTACTTAAAGGATATGAAAGATTTTTTAGCCTTTAATGAGGTTTACGGAAAGTATTTTACCCATAAACCAGCACGGTCTTGTGTAGCTGTTAGAAAACTCCCTAAGGATGTGCTTTGTGAAGTTGAAGTCATAGCAGGAATATAATCTTTAAAGGTGTTGCAATTGTACCTATTTGGAACTATTATGTAGTTAATCCCGTCTAATAATTTATAGTACAATGAATATTGAGGTGCATAATATGAAGAAAAGCAAATTAATTTCTACACTAACAGTTGCAACGCTAATAGTAATATTAGCAGTAGTATCAACTAAGATAATGAGTAATCCTAAAACTGATAATGATAATAATAAATCAAATGAAACTAAAGGCTTAGATACACCTGAAAATGATGAAAACACAGAAGCAAGTGAAACACCAGTAAATATAATATCTGAAAATGATCATATATCTGAAGGTAGTGAATCAAATCAAACCGATGATTCAGATAAAAGCCAAGATAAACAGCAATATAATATATTAGATTTGGCAGATGCAAAAAAAATTATTGAATCAGTAGCAGATAAGGTAATCACTGCAATAAGTGAAAAAGATGGCGAAGCAATATCTGTTTATGTTCATCCCTTAAAGGGATTAAGATTTACTCCCTATACATTTGTCTCCCTAGAGAGGGATATGGTCTTTAGCAAGGAAGATATGAAGAAATTCTTTGATGATACTAACCAATATCTTTGGGGATATTATGATGGCAGTGGTGATGAAATCAAGCTGACCCCCAGTGAATATTATGATAGATTTATATATTCAGAAGATTTTATTAGTGCACCACAGGTTGGATATAATGAGGTACTGAGCTTTGGTAATATGTTAGAGAACCAATTTGAGGTATATGAATCACCTATAGTAGTAGAATATTACTTCCCTGGATTTGACCCGGATTATGAAGGTCTTGATTGGAAAAGCTTACGACTAGTATTTGAACTATATGAAGACGACTGGAAGCTGGTTGGGATTATTCATAATCAGTGGACAATTTAGATTAAGTTAAGAAGAACTGCCTATTACTGAACTGACCCCCAAAAGTTAGACCTGATTAATCTAACTTTTGGGAGGTCAGTTTTTAATGGTTTTAATTTTTGGGGTGTGTGCCTAAATTATTAAAGTGGTGTTATCAGATGCTAAGCCTATGTTAGTTCCTAAGAGTTTCTTATTAATAGTATCCAAATCTTCCTTGGTCCAGTCTGGATTTTGATGAACCAATAAGATGTTCTGGAATTTGTCCATAGGGAATGATTTTAGTAGTGACACTAAGGATGTGTGCTTAGCTTTTCCATTATCATCTATATCCCAGCATTCATGGAGTAATAGGGCTGCTTTATCACAGCCTATCCAATCATTGGGGTTATATATGACATCAGTGGAATATACCAATTTGTCTTCTATTTGAATACGATACGATGGAGATGAATGTTCTTGCAGTGTTACCCTTATATCTATGTCATCTATCATAAAATCATTACCCTTATAATCATAACAGTTTACTCTTTTGGCAAACTTTTTTAGGGGTCTTGCAAAAAAGGCTTCCTGAAGAAATTCATTTAGATATGCCTCGGTGGTTTTCTCATAAACCGGAACACCGGGACCATATATATCTAAGGTTTTATCTTCTAAATAGGGAAGAAGATATATAAGCCCTTGCTTATGGAATTGTAAATGTTAGATTTTATAATAATACTGATTACTATATTTGTTATTGTTATATATTGGGGTCTATGATATAATTATCCTAAACATTACTTATAAGAGGCTAAGATACTACTACTTAATAACAGGAGCTTAACATATGAAAAAACTCAGATTGGACAGCATTAATAAAAAAATAGGATTATTAGTAACTACAATAATAGTAGTTTCTTTACTTGGACTTTCTGTATTGAACTATTTTATATCAAAGAATGAATTGGCACGGTCAAATAATATTATTTTATCCAATGCCATAGAATTTACTATGGTTGAGATTAATCGCAATTATGACTATACAGAAGCAGGTGAATGGCTAAGCACTGAAGCCGCCATGGCTAATTCTATAGCTTCTATAGATATGCTGACAACCGGAGAACTTGATCAGATATCAGGAGCGACTATGGCCAAGGAGGATGGGATTAGCTCTGCTACAGAAAATAGTATACACGGAAGGCATTCCATAGACTTAGGTGAATCAGGATATTTCTTTATAGTAAATTCTGCTGGAGATGTTATCTACCACCCTTTTCTTGAGAATAATATCTATGATTTAAAATCCCGAGACGGACAGTTTGTAGTTCAGGAACTTATTTCCCTGGCTAAATCAGGTGGTGGCATTCTTAGTTATAGACTAGCAGATGATCTAGGTTACATCAATGATAGTAAAACTGTTGATTGCGTAACTTTACTGTAGGAAATATAAAGGT
>JAAYRE010000098.1 GCA_012518935.1 Clostridiales bacterium | reverse complement strand
CTTTAGGTTATCTAACGCCAGTGGAATATAGAGGGTTAAACACTCTGAAATCAGCTGGATAAGAACTGTAGTTAAAGTAATTTCTTGTTCGGAGTAATTTTGTCCAAAAAAGGGTTGCCAATCCAGTTACTACTTTTTTGTGCATTAGTCAATTCCAATTAAATCTTCTTATGTAGTAAGATTTTATCACAGACTAGGATAAATACATTATAAAGGTAAAATTGTGCAAAAAAACAAGTCTTTTAAGTTATCTATTAAGACTTGTTTTTTAAAAAATATTATTAATTATTGAGCTGAATACATTCCTTTGCTTTGCATATATGCAAATATTGCTTCTCCATGTTTTTGTTCTTCTTTTTGTATATGGTTTAATACATCTCGAACTGAAGCATCTTTACATTCAAATATAGTAGTGTCGTAGGTACCTGAGACATATTTTTCAGTATTAATCATATCAATGCACATGTCTTTATCAGATGCATTAAAACCAGTTTTACCCGATTGATCAATTGCCGTTTGTTGTGATGATGGCCAAGCCACCGGTTGTTGATTCTGCTGTTGGTTTTGTTGTGATGGATTTGTATTGACTTGACTTTGCCCTGCCATGGACGGAACCTGACCATTTAATAATTGATTAATAGTCTGAAGATGCTCTCTTTCTTTTTGACAGTTGTTTCTAAAGATAGCTTTTAGTTGAGAATCCACAGCCAAGTTGGCATAATTTTCATATTTTAATATACATTGTTCTTCATGGGATTTCTGATCCTGTAGTAGAAGTTTTTCCTTTGTTGATAGTGTTACATTTGCTATCATAATAATCACCTCCTAACATAAGTATTTCTAAAAAATCATTATTTATCCAAGTTTCAGAAATACTTTGTTATTCAGTGGATTCCATAGTTTGATTAATTACATTGTTCATCATATCCTTACTCATCATGGCTGCAGCATATCCATATATATTTCCATTCTTGTCAATTAAAAAGGTGGTTGGGAAGGCAGTGATATAATATTGTCTAAATATATCTCCGGTCTCATCAAATACAACCGGGAAGGTGTATTCATTTTCTTCAAGAAAATCTATAATATATTCTTTGCTCTCGTCAGCGTTATTGGGATACTCATCACTAGATGGGTTTGCTATACCTAGGATTATAACATCTTCTTTATTTTCTCCATATTCTTTATATATCTTTTCAATATCAGGCATTTCCATCTTACATGGAGGACACCAGGTAGCCCAGAAATTTAAGAAGATGACCTTATCCTTATAATCGGATAAAGTATGCTCATTTCCGTATTGATCCATCAAGGTGAAATCTATGGCGGGAACTATATTTTCATCATCTCTACCATCATTCCTATTATCAACACTGTCGTCATCTCTATCATCAGGCAAGTCATTTGCTGGAGCTTGTGCTTCATCTTCAAGGTTTTCATTTTCCTCAATATCATTCTTTTCTAGGTCTTCTTGATTGGTTTTTGTAGGAGGAGTAATCTTATTAAGGTATTTTGATATACCATTCATCCAGCCAGTGAAGATCATAATTCCAATAATTATTAAAATTATACCGCCTATTTTTACAGTGTATTTTAGAAATTTTTGTTTGGATTTGAAAAAGCTAAGTACCTGGGTTGTAAATAAGCCCAGTAGTAAAAAGGGTATAATAAAACCAAGGGCATATAAAAGCACCAGCATGTTACCCACAAGTGCATTCTTTGCACTGGAGGCGAAGAGTAGAACAGATGAAAGAGCTGGCCCAACACAGGGAGTCCATGCAAAGCTAAAGGTGAACCCCATAATAAAGGCTACCAAAGGATTCATTTTACCACTACTTAGTTTAATATGAATTTTTCGCTCTTTTTTCAGGAATTTAAAATCTAAAAACCCTACTTGATGGAGTCCAAGAAGTATTATTAGAATACCACCAATCCTAGTAAAAATTAGTTGATTCTTATTAAAAAATGTTCCTATAGTTGTAAAGGCTATTCCTAATAAGAAAAAGGCAAAGGAAGTTCCTAGTACGAAAAACACAGTATGACTAAATACAGCTCCTCTTTTATAGGTTATTTTACCTTCTTCATTTACCTGTTTTGCGTTACCTGCCAGGTAACTCATATATATAGGTATAAGTGGAATTACGCAGGGAGAAAAGAAGGATAAGATTCCTTCCAAAAACACTAATACAAAACTTATATTATCCAGTGAAACAAGATTATCGAACATAATTCGCCTCCTTATTTAATCTTTATAAAGGAGTTTAATTTTATCATTAAGGCCTAGGTAAGTAAAGTAACTAAGTCACATACCTAAAAGCAGGTTATTATCGTCCATTATCTTGTATAAGTTATCACATTGACAGGAAAAATAACATGGGATAGACTTTATCTAACTTTAGGCGTTATACTCATAGGAGGAGGTATACCATATATGGATAAAAGATTTGAGCATCGTATGGCAACTAATGATGTGAGATTTATTGGGAAGGATGGATCACCACTAAAGAATAAGAAAATAGCTGTATCTCAGTTAAATCATAAGTTCTTATTTAGCTGTGGAGCATTTGATACCGTGCCATTGTTGAATAATGAGGTTGAGGGGGAAGAAAAAAAGTTACTTGAAGAACGACTTGAAAAATGGCTGGCTCTTTTTAATGGAGCAACACTACCTTTTTATTGGGGAGGATTTGAACATCAAAGAGGGAAAACCCGAGCAGAGCAGACCAAAAAGGCAGCCATCTGGCTAAAGGACAAGGGCATAACAGTAAAAGGTCATCCCTTATGCTGGCATACGGCTACTGCACCGTGGCTAATGGATTTGACTAACGAGGAGATATTGGATGCACAGTTGGATCGAATTCACCGAGATGTTACAGATTTTAAGGGTATAATTGATATGTGGGATGTAATTAATGAAGTTGTCATTATGCCGATTTTTGATAAATATGATAATGGCATCACAAGAATCTGTAAAGAGCTAGGAAGAATACCCTTAATTCGCAAGGTATTTGCAGCAGCCAGGGAAGCAAACCCACAGGCTATACTGCTACTTAATGACTTTAATACATCAATAAACTATGAAATCTTAATTGAAGGATGTCTAGAATCCGGAATACCGATTGATGTAATAGGTATACAATCCCATCAACATCAGGGATTCTGGGGTGTGGAGAAAATCCATGAGGTTCTGGATCGTTTTTCACATTTTGGTCTACCTATACATTTTACAGAAAACACCTTAATATCTGGTGACCTAATGCCACCTGAGATTGTAGACCTTAATGATTTTAAGGTTAAGGAATGGCCTACAACCCCTGAAGGTGAAGAAAGACAAGCGAGAGATGTTGTTCAGATGTATGAAACCTTATTTGCCCATCCTTTGGTAGAAAGTATAACCACCTGGAATATAGTAGATGGCAAATGGCTTGGGGCACCTGCGGGACTTCTTCGTAAGGATAATTCCAGTAAACCTGCTTATGATGAGCTCTTAAGGTTGATTAAGAAGGAATGGTGGTCGAATCTAACTGTTGTAACCGACGACAACGGTTATGTAAGGATAAAGGGAGTATTAGGTGACTATGAGGCAGAGTGTGAGGGAGAGAAGGCTAGATTTGAGCTTGTTAAAGATGGCTCTGACAACTCTGCTAGGACTGTTCAGCTAAAAGCTGAATAGGTATACAACATTTAGTATAAAAGTATCTGCACATAATAAAAACCATGAAGTAAGTAAATATAATTTAGCAAAAAGAAGGATTGGAATTCTTACTATTACATATAAGAGGGTTTCCATCCTTCTTTTTATGTTGACATATTATATAGATAGTGATAAGATGGTTTCATTATTTTAATTAAAATATTTTAATTAAAATTATTTAATTAAAGGGAGACATGCCCATGTTGGAAAAAGAATTTGAAAGGTTATATTACAAGTTTAGAGAAAATTATTTGAAAAATTTATTTAAGGGTGTAAAGGATGGGAATTTGAGTACAACTGACTCATACTGTCTTGAGGTAATCTTTTTGCTTGAAAGGCCCACGGTAAATGAATTTGCAGAGCATGTTAATGCTTCCTTACCCAATGCTTCTTATCGTATTAACAATCTGATAAAGAAAGGATATATTAAAAAAACTGTATCAGAATATGATAGGCGAGAGTATCATCTAGAGGTTACAAAAAAGTTCACAGATCTTTATGGAGCAAATGCATCTTTTAATGTTAAGCTTATGAAAACAATTAGAGAAAAATTTAGCAGTGAAGAGATTAAGGTTCTAGAAGGATTTATTAAGAGAATAGTAGACGAAATCATGGAATAAGAGAGGATAATTTATGGCTATTAGAATTATGACAGATTCAACATCAGATATTAGTAGGGAGCAAGCAGATGCCATGGGTATAAGTATTGTTCCCCTAAAGGTTATATTTGGAAGTGAGGAATATAAAGAAGGCATAGATATAACAATAGAAGACTTTTATGAGAAACTTCTTAGTGTCGAGCACTTACCTACAACTTCACAACCAGCACCAGATGATTTTTTGGGCTATTTTACGGAGGCAAAAGAGGCTGGGGATAGTGTTATTGTTATGGTAATTGCATCCAAGCTAAGTGGGACTTACCAAAGTGCTATGATAGCAAAGGAAATAGTTGATTACGATAAGATCTATATAATAGATAGTAAGACTACAACAACGTCACTAAGGCTTTTAGTAGATCAGGCTGTTAGGCTAAGAGATGAGGGCAATCAGGCTGAAGAGATAGTAGACAAGCTTATGGATATCAAAGAGCGTATTGTTCTTATTGCAATGGTAGACACTCTGGAATATCTTCACAAAGGCGGACGTTTGTCAAAATCAACTGCGATTTTGGGTACATTGTTAAGATTCAAGCCTGTCCTTACACTAAAAGATGGTGAAATAATTGCCCTAGGTAAAGAAAGAGGGATCCGAAAAGGGATAGGACGTATGATTGAAGCCATTGAGGAGTTCGGAGAGGTGGATTTTGATTATCCCCTTCATCTAGGATATACATTACAGGATGATAAATGTAAACTTCTTTATGACAAACTCAAGGAAAAGTATGGTACAGATAAGATGACAATGTTCCCTGTAGGATGTGTTATTGGCACCCATGTAGGCCCGGGAGGCTGTATTTTTACCTATGTGAGAAAATAATATAGTGAAATAAGCACTAGAGTTTTACTCCATGCTATGTTAATATGAAATTACCATAAATTTAAACAAAAGAATGGAGGAATTACTTATGGATAAGAGAGCTAGTAATCCAATATTACCAGGGTTTTACCCCGATCCATCAATCTGCAGGGTTGGAGAGGATTATTATATGGTAACTTCGACCTTTGCTTATTTCCCCGGAGTACCGATTTTCCACAGTAAGGATCTGATTAATTGGGAGCAAATCGGAAATGTCCTTGACCGTGAAGAGCAGTTAATATTACATGGAGAAAGACATAGTGGAGGAATATATGCCCCAACAATTCGTTATCATGATGGAACCTTTTACATGATAACAACCAATGTCGGTCATGGCGGAAACTTTTTAGTAACAGCTAAGGATCCTGCTGGCCCATGGTCAGACCCTTATTATATAAAAGGACCAGGGGGAATTGACCCATCACTTTTCTTTGATGATGATGGACGTTGTTATTGTCACGGTACTAGAGGCAGAAGAGAAGGCGAGAGATATTACGGTGACAATGAGATATGGCTCCAAGAACTGGATCTTGAAAAGATGGAATTAGTAGGTGAAATGTATGCTATTTGGCATGGAGCACTTAGAGATGTTGTATGGGCTGAAGCTCCTCATATTTATAAAAAGGATGGAAGGTATTACTTAATAATAGCTGAAGCTGGTACGGGGCATGAGCACTGTGTTACTGTTGCGTCATCAGACTGTATTACAAAACCCTTTGTAGGACATAAAGGTAATCCAATCCTCACCCATAGACATCTCGGCCTAGACTATCCAATAGTTAATGTAGGCCATGGTGACTTAGTTGAAACTCAGAATGGGGAGTGGTATATGGTACTGCTTGCTTCCCGTCCATATGGTGGTTATTATAGAAATCTTGGTAGAGAGGCATTCCTTGTTCCTGTGGAGTGGGAGAATGGTTGGCCACTAGTCAATAGAGGTATTGGACTTGTAGAGGATACTGTTAAGATTCCTAATCTGCCTATTACACCTAAGCCAGCAGTCCCTGAAAAAGAAGATTTTGATGATGAAAAACTACCATTTAGATTTCTTTATTTAAGAAATCCTAATTTTGAAAATTATAGCTTAAAGGAGAGAGAAAGTCATCTTCGAATGAAGCTTGCTCCTGAAAAAATCACAGAAGCTGTTAGTCCAAGCTATGTATCTGTTAGACAGACAGGGATGAGCTATGTGTTTGAGGCTAAGATGGAGTTTGAACCATTGACAGATAAGGAAGAAGCGGGTATTGTTATACTGCAGAATAACGAGTATCACTATCGCTTTGTTAAGGTTCTAAAAGACGGCGTTAAGTATATTCAATTGATTGAATGTAAGAAGGGAGAAGAAAAGGTTCTTGCAGAGGCAAAGGATGATAACACTAATGAAGTTGTTCAACTTCGTTTAACTGCAGACTTACAGGATCTTTCCTTCTCATATAGCTATGACGGAAAAACCTATAATACCTTGATATCTAAGGTTGATGGTAGAATGTTAAGCACTGATGTAGCTGGAGGATTCACAGGTAATACTATGGGTATATATTGCTCCAGTAACGGAAGTGAGAGTAAGAATCATGCTGACTTCGATTGGATTTCATATAAGAATATTTAAGATATTGTAAAATACAATGAACCCCGGAGAGTATGGCAGTAGTAGGACTTGATAAGTCTTACTAGGCCATACAATCTAGGGTTCATCTTCTTTTCGGTGCTTTATGGGGTTTACAGTTTATCTGCTTTTTTGGACTCACCTGGTATTGAGCATATGAATGCTACTCTTCACACGGTTGCGTCGCTGATAAAGATTCTTAAATTCCGTAGGTGTGCATTCTTTGAAGCTCTTAAATACACGATTAAATGTTGAGATGCTGGAAAATCCAGAACGCATAGCCACCTCAGTGATAGATATAGTTGGATTAAGCAGAAGTCTTTCAGCTTCCTTTACACGTCTTTGATTAAGATAATCATAAAAGGACATATCAGTGAACCTTTTAAAGAGTCTTGAAAAATGAAACTTACTAAATCCAGCTACACTGGCGATGGTATCAAGTGAAATCTCATCCATATAATGTTCATTTATATAATCAAATATCAAATTAAACTTCTCGATATATTCTTTCTGTTTGCTTATCTTAACATCTGGAAAGATGCTCTCAGTATTCATGAATTTACGTCCCAAAACAACGAACATCTTTATAATAATTGAATATATAGCAGCTTCTTTTAGGGTGTTGTTACTAAAGTATTCCTCAGCAATTTCATCATACATTTGCGAAAGTTTAGCATGAGTATCACAATTGTTTTGCTTAGTAATGAGCCTTGGCTGGTTAAGAACATTAAAAATATTTGTCAAGCCCTTAAGGTTGCTTACTATGGAATAGTCAAACAATAGAATCCGCCTCTTTCCATCATTTGGGGCCTTCAATTCATGAAGTTCTCCTGGAGGAATGACAAGAATATCTCCCTCCTGCAAAATATAAGTGGTCTTGCCGATTATGATGGTATAGATATTATTTATGGGCATGATAATTTCCACTGCTGTATGCCAATGGGGCGAATAGTTATCAGTTTCCCTATTTATGTGAAGTAGGATGGAAGAATTACCTTTATAATCCACCTTTTCAAATATACCATCTAAAATTCTCACGTATAACACCTAGCCTTTCATATGTTAGGTTCAGCTAATATAGATATATAAGTTTACTTTTAAAGCAATTTACACTATAATAGATGTGGGGTTTTATGTTTACATATGCATATCGCATAATTCAGAATCATATATAGAGGTTAAAGATTACTCTTAGATGTTAAAATGACAAGACGGTATTATTACTTGTTAAAATGGTAAAGAGTGCTAACAAGTGTACTGGTAATCATTTTTAACCGATAGATAGGTTTGTGCATCATATTCCGAATGGTTATATTTTATAATATTTTAGCTAATTTGTAAACCCTATATAAAAATGGAGCTATCTATAGGGGTTGTATTATGGGCAGTTTTACCTAATTGTAGCAATAGGTGGTATGGAAGTAGCAAGAATTGATAAGCAAAATAGCAAAAGATGAGATAGACTTATATAAAATAACATAAAAAGTGGGGTATTGTCGGTAAATATATGCAATATAGCCAATAATATACCATTTTCCAATTATACAAGGGATGATTTATGTTATTAATATACTAAAAAAATAATGCTTTAATATAGAAAGGGGCACTAGCTATGATTGGACTTAAAGATAAGTATAAGGATTATTTTAAGATTGGAGCAGCTGTTAATTCAAGGTCAGTAAAGACTCATGAAAAACTATTAAAGACTCATTTTAACTGTATAACATGTGAAAATGAGAGCAAGCCAAGTAATATTCTAAAAAAAGAAAATGAATATTACTTTGATGAAGTAGATAGGATTTTGAAATTTGCGAAAGATAATGATATGGCGATGAGAGGTCATACCTTTGTATGGCATAATCAGACACCACGTTGGTTATTCAAGGATGCCACAAGGGAATCATTATTACAAACCTTAAGAGATTATATAACTACAGTTGGTAAGAGATATGAAAAAGATTTTTATTGCTGGGATGTAGTAAATGAGGCAATTGAAGACAAATCAGATCTTTTCTTAAGAAAGAGTCCTTGGCTAGATATTATTGGAGAGGACTTTATGGATCAAGCATTCAGGATTGCTAAAGAGATACTTCCTGAAACTGATTTATATTATAATGATTATAATGAAAGTCTTCTACCTAAGAGGGACAAGATCTATAAAGCTATAAAGGATATGTTAGATAGAGGTGTTCCTATAGATGGTATAGGTTTTCAGTGTCATTGGAATATTGCCAGTCCTACAATGGATGAATTTAAAAGAGCTATAGAAAAATACGCTGAGTTAGGCTTAAAGATACAGGTTACAGAGATGGATGTCTCTTTATTTGCCTTCTTAGATGAAACCAAATTAGATAAACCTGGTGTGGAATTGTTAAAGAAGCAGGTTGCCATATATAAGGAAGCATTCAAGGTGTTTAGAGAATATAAAGATATTGTTGATTGCGTTACTCTTTGGGGTGTTGCTGATGATGAAACTTGGCTTGATAACTTCCCAGTTCGTAATCGTAAAAACTGGCCATTACTATTTGATGAAAATCATGAACCGAAAGAATCATTTTATGCAATAATGGATTTTTAATTTTTTTCAGGAGGAAATAACATGCAGGATTACAAAGCATATTTGGATGAGAATCTAGGATTTGAAGAAAGGGCAAAAGATTTAGTTTCTAGAATGACCCTTGAAGAGAAGGTTTTTCAGACACTTTATACTGCTCCAGCCATAGAGCGTCTTGGAGTAAAAGCATATAATTGGTGGAATGAGGCATTGCACGGTGTTGCCCGGGCAGGAGTTGCCACAGTTTTCCCTCAAGCAATTGGTCTGGGTGCAACTTTTGACGAGGACCTTTTAGAGGAAGTTGCGGATACAATATCTACTGAGGGTAGAGCAAAATTCAATGCACAACAGAAATATGGAGATTATGATATCTATAAAGGATTAACCTTCTGGTCTCCAAATGTTAATATCTTTCGTGACCCCAGATGGGGAAGAGGACATGAGACCTATGGTGAAGATCCTTACCTTAGCTCAAGATTAGGAATTAGATTTATTAATGGAATTCAAGGACATGATGAAAAATATATGAAGGCTGCAGCTTGTGCAAAGCATTTTGCAGTTCATTCAGGTCCTGAGGATTTAAGACATAGCTTCAATGCAGAATGTTCAACACAGGATTTATATGAAACATATTTGCCTGCATTTAAGGCTTGTGTTCAAGAAGCAGGTGTTGAATCTGTTATGGGTGCATATAACCGCACTAATGGGGAGCCTTGTTGTGGTAGCAAGACCTTGCTTAAAGACATCCTTAGGGATGAATGGGGCTTTGAAGGTCATGTGGTATCAGATTGTTGGGCTATTAAGGACT
>JAAYRE010000097.1 GCA_012518935.1 Clostridiales bacterium | reverse complement strand
TATTACAGTAGCACTAGCCCCATTACAGTTATGCTGTTGTGTTGGGCTATTTTATATAAGTATAAGCTTTGCCGCGGTAATGTGTAAAATTGAAGACTATACTGTATACATAAGAACAGTTCGAATTCTAAAATGTATAATGTGACTGTATATTTATAAATTGAGAAAGGGGAATGCTATGAGACGTATGGTGTTATCAATTCTGGTGGAGAATACGGCAGGTGTACTTAGTCGTGTTGCTGGATTGTTTAGCAGAAGAGGTTATAATATCGACAGCCTGACAGTAGGTGAGACACAAAACCCAGCCATCTCTAGAATGACAGTTATGGTTCATGGAGATGATCAGATCCTTGAACAAATCGAAAAGCAGCTACAAAAACTAGAAGATGTTATTGAGATTAAGGAACTATCACCTGAAGAATCGGTTACTAGAGAATTGATTTTAGTAAAGGTTAGAGCAGTAGGTGAGGAGCGTCAAGCTATCATCTCTATAGCTGATATTTTTAGAGCAAAAATCGTTGATGTTGCATTAGATTCGCTAATGATAGAGCTTACAGGAAATCAGGACAAAATAAATGCTTTTATAAAGTTACTTGAGCCCTATACGATTATGGAATTAGGTCGTACAGGAATAACCGGTCTTTCTAGAGGGTCCGGAGATATAGCAGATTATATTGATGAATAATTAATTAAATATACCATAAGAATATGGAGGAATGACAGTTATGGCAAAGATTTATTATCAACAAGATTGTAATTTAGCACTTTTAGATGGAAAGACAGTAGCTATTATAGGTTATGGTAGCCAAGGTCATGCACATGCACTTAACTTAAAGGAATCCGGAATCAATGTTATTATCGGACTTTATGAAGGAAGTAAATCTTGGGCAAAAGCAGAAGCAGTAGGTTTTAAAGTTTACACTGCAACAGAAGCAGCAAAGCAGGCAGATATTATTATGATACTTATTAATGATGAGAAGCAGGCGTTGTTATATAAGGAATCTATAGAGCCAAATCTGGAGCCAGGTAATGCCTTGATGTTTGCCCATGGTTTTTGTATTCATTATGGTCAAATTATACCTCCAAAAGATGTTGATGTAATGATGATAGCACCTAAGGGACCAGGACATACTGTAAGAAGTCAATATCTAGAAGGACAAGGAGTTCCATGCCTTCTTGCTGTACATCAGAATGCCACTGGAAAAGCTCATGATCTAGCACTAGCTTATGCTCTAGGAATTGGAGGAGCAAGAGCAGGTGTTCTTGAGACTACATTTAAAGAAGAGACGGAGACAGACCTTTTTGGTGAGCAGGCTGTTTTATGTGGTGGTGTTACTGCTCTTATGAAGGCTGGTTTTGAGGTATTAGTTGAAGCAGGTTATGATCCTGCCAATGCTTACTTTGAGTGTATCCATGAGATGAAACTTATTATTGATTTAGTAAATGAAAGCGGTTTTGCAGGAATGAGATATTCCATATCTAATACTGCAGAATATGGAGATTATATTACAGGCTCTAAGATTATTACTGAAGATACAAAGAAGGCAATGAGAGAGGTGCTTTCTGATATTCAAGATGGCACTTTTGCAAGAAATTGGCTTCTTGAGAATCAAATCGGATGTACTAACTTTAATGCAAAAAGAAGAATCGAAGCAGAGCATCCATTAGAGAAGGTTGGAGCAGAGCTTAGAAACATGATGAGCTGGACAAAAAAGAATAAATTAATTGATAACTAGAATATAAAGGTTGAAACTTTTATAATTATTAGAGCATATATATGTTCTTTAGCTTACACAATAGTACACTTAACTGGGAATTGAACGCCTTAACGCAAGAAGTAGTTTTAAGGCTATACATTTCAAAAATAGTGTGTGTATAGCTGGAGTCATATGTATGCTCCTTTTTATAGGCAACAATTAACTACTGATTGTATACAGATGCAACCGTTAGTTGACAATTTGCAAGGTAGTGGTTTATTGTATTTAGCTATTATTTTTGATATAGTTATAGCATATTTTTACGACTTAAATATACATACTATTAGTTGGCTATAAATGGGTAGAAGGGAGAAAGAATGTATGAGATTTGGTGATAAATTGATTATGCTACGACGGGAAAGGGGATATTCTCAAGAACAATTGGCTAATATGTTGGATGTGTCTAGGCAATCAGTCAGTAAATGGGAGGCAGGTCAGTCAACGCCTGAGATAAATAAGTTAATCATGCTGGCAGATATTTTTAGTTTAAATGTAGACAGTCTTATTAGGGAGGAAATAGAGCTCCCGGATATAGAAAACCGACAGGAAAAGTTGGAAAGTATTAATAAGAATGTAATTTATCGCAAACATGGTTATACAATTGGAGCTAATGGATTTGGCCTCTATGAATATAAGAGCAAGACAGAAATCTTTGGAATACCCTTAGTCCATATCAAAATGGGTTTTGGTGCACAGGTTGCAAAAGGGATAATAGCTATAGGTAATGTATCCGTTGGACTTGTTAGTATAGGTGGAATATCCTTAGGTGGTATATGTATAGGAGGTTTAGGATTAGGACTTCTGGTCTTAGCCGGATTAGCATTGGGAGGTATTGCCATCGGAGGAGCTGCAATAGGTATAGTAGCAATGGGAGGTATGGCAATTGGGGTATATAGTTTAGGAGGTGTAGCAGTGGCATCAGAGGTTGCTATAGGTGGAGCGGCATTTGGAACTACTGCAATAGGCAGGACTCCAAGGGGGGATAATATTCTACAGGCCTCAGATGTAGTTAGATACGGTCAGATAAAAGATTTTATATTAAAATATCATCCTCATATATGGAGACCCTTATTAAAGGTGATGTCATTTTTTGGAGAGCTTGCAGGCATGTAAGTGCATGATTCTGAGGGTGTGCCCATAAGTGCTATCCTAATCGGCTTGATATTGGTGAAAAAGCTGATGCAGATAAATTGCCTAAGAGGATTGAATACGTTGAAGTAAATAGAAAATTGAATTTGTAAGGCTTATATGTATGTGATATAATACACCAAGAACAGCAACATTAGGATAATGAATACTGATACTTGAATGAATTTGATTTACACAGGAGGAGTATTGATGCGAAAGATTCGTATAGGTATATTAGGATATGGTAATTTAGGTAAAGGCGTAGAAGTTGGAATTCTTCAGAATAAGGATATGGAGCTGGCGGGAGTATTTACCAGAAGAGATGCTGATAAAGTAGAGCTTATAACAGATAATGCCAAGGCCTACCATATAACCAAAGCCAAGGAAATGACCGATAAAATAGATGTGATGATTTTATGTGGTGGGAGTAAGTCAGATATTCCTACTCAGGGTCCGGAATTTGCAGAAATATTTAATACTGTAGATGCATTTGATACCCATGCTAAAATCTCTGACTATTATGATGCTATGGATAAGGTAGCAAGAAGGGCAAAAAAGACCTGTGTCATAGCAAGCGGATTTGATCCTGGTCTATTCTCCTTAAATCGTCTATATGCAGAGGCCGTCTTACCTGTTGGAAAGAATTATACCTTTTGGGGTAAGGGTGTGAGTCAAGGGCACTCCGATGCAATAAGAAAGGTTGAAGGGGTAATAGATGCTAGGCAGTATACCATACCCATAGAAGAGGCCATGAATAAGGTAAGAAGTGGTGAAATGCCAGATCTTACTCCTAGACAGAAGCATCTTAGAGAATGTTTTGTTGTAGCTGATGATGGAGCTGACTTAAGCAGAATAGAGAATGATATAAAATCCATGCCCGATTACTTTAGTGATTATGATACCATTGTAAATTTCATATCACAGGAGGAGCTGGATAAAAATCATAAAGGTTTAGCCCACGGAGGTTTTGTTATACAAAGTGGAAAGACAGGTTTAAATGATGAAAACTCTAATATTATTGAATATAGACTAAAGCTTGGTTCCAATCCTGAATTTACGGCTAATGTTCTTTTAGCCTATGCAAGAGCAGTATACCGCCTTAATAAGGAAGGTAGTTACGGAGCAAAGACAGTCTTAGATATAGCACCGGCTTATTTATCTATAAAATCAGCTGAAGAATTAAGAAGAACTATTATTTAAGACATAACCATATATAACTGGTGTATAAGCCAAGCCCTAAAACCCAGGCCCTGTATAAAGTAGGCCCTGTATAACCCAGGCCTTGTATAAAATAGGCTCTGTATAAGCAAATTGTATACTAAGGAGGAAAGTATG
>JAAYRE010000096.1 GCA_012518935.1 Clostridiales bacterium | reverse complement strand
CCTAATTCCCCTCATGAATGAGGGGCTAGGGGAGTTGAAGTGTCGAAGACACTTTCTTGATAATCTGTATAATGTGATAAATATGCCTATTAATAGTTAGTAGAGGAGAAGTATAATGAAGGAGATTCTGTTTGTAGAACCAGTTTTTAAGTCCATGGTCTGGGGTGGTAATAGATTAAAGTCAGAGTTTGGTTATACAATTCCCAGTGATAACACTGGAGAATGTTGGGCAATAAGTGCACATAAAAATGGTGACTGTGTAATAAAGGAAGGAAATTTTAAAGGAAAAACCTTAAGCTGGCTATGGCAAAATCATAGAGAATTGTTTGGAGACAGGGATGAAAAGGAATTTCCTTTACTAGTTAAAATAATAGATGCCAAAAAAGATTTAAGCATACAGGTACATCCAGATGATGCCTATGCCTTATGGAAGGAAAATAGCTCATGGGGCAAAACTGAATGTTGGTATATACTTGATTGTAAAGAAGATGCAAGTATTGTAATCGGACATAGGGCTAAGGATAAGGAAGAGTTAAGGCAGATGATAGAGGAAGAAAAATGGGAGGAATTAATAAGAATACTACCTATTAAAAAGGGTGACTTCTTTCAGATTACCCCAGGAACTATTCATGCTATTAAGGAGGGGACCTTGCTTCTTGAAACTCAGCAAAACAGCGATATTACATACCGTCTATATGATTATGGAAGACTGGATAATGGAAAACCAAGACAACTTCATATAAAAGAAAGTATAGATGTTATTACCTGCCCCCATAGGGATGAAGAAGTTGGTGGTAGGGTAGTAGTAAAGGATATGAGTGAGTTACATGAACTAATTCGGAGTAAATATTATACAGTAGAAAGACTTAGACTTCATGGGGAAGAAATCTTTATACAGGATAAGGATTTTATGAATTTCAGTGTAATTATGGGAGAAGGAGAACTTGACGGAAGAAAATTGCAAAAAGGAGATCACTTTATTCTTCCTTACAATTATGGTAAATTTCAGCTTAAGGGTAATATAGAATGTATAATATCTTATATTGAATGATGCATCATAATGCATGATAACTTAAGGATGTGATTCTAACATGAAGAAAGTAACAACTATAGGTCTGTGTTGTAATTGTGGGAGAGGAAGTAATATTTAGAGAATTATCTAAATTAATACAGGTATCTAAGCAATAAAAAGAGCTGCAATTTTTGCAGCTCTTTAATCTTATTATAGTAAATTGTCCGTAATCCCTGATAAATTTATGTTATTTACTGAATATATTATTATATACTTACGTTGCTGTTGTTAATAACTTCAGTACGGGTATAGCAAACAGAATCAGGCTTTTCCCCTGTTACTAGATAGTTATACATTGAGATAATGGGATCATGACCCTGACCAAATGGATCTTGGCCAATGGCTGTATGAATAACACCCCGTTTTATCAATTCCATTACATCATTATCATAGTCAAAGCAAACTATCTTAACATCTCCAGCAAGCCCCATCTCTTCAACTGCTTTTACAGCTCCTAGAACACCACCTGTAAGAACAATAATTCCGGATAGATTACCATAGGTTTCAAGGGCTTCCTTAGTACTGGTATATACAACTTCATCCTTGGTATCGGCTTCTATCTCTGCAATAACCGTCATCTTCTTCTTTTTATTTATTACTTCACATACTGCATCTCTTCGAACTTTATTAATGGAAGTTTCCAATGGTCCACGGATAATTGCAATCTCACCCTCGTGATCTAAAGCTTTTGATATAACTTCT
>JAAYRE010000095.1 GCA_012518935.1 Clostridiales bacterium | reverse complement strand
CCTAATTCCTTGGTGATTTCCATAGCTTTCTTTATCTGAGCTGCTGCATAGGCAAATACGCTTGCGTTACAGGAAGTTCCTGCACCGTGTACGAATTTGTCATCACCAAATGCATTGGTTGTACCCCAGAGGCACTTGATTCCTGTGCGTTTCATCTCTTCTTTTATAACAGCTACAATTTCATCTAATCTTCTATTTGTTTCTGCAAGATCCCCAGGTACTCTAGGAGCTATATCTGCATCATGGAAACAAAAATACTCAATCTGTAACTTCTCCATAAATTCAAAGGCAGCATAAACTCTTTCCTTTGCCTTCTTCATTACGTCTTCTGTATTATCCCATTCACGAGCCATAGTTGTGCCACCAAATGGATCAACACCCATGTAAGTGAAAGTATGCCAATAAGACATAGCAAATCTAAGATGCTCTTTCATTGTCTTGCCCATTACTACTTCTTCTGGATTGTAGTACTTAAATGACAGAGCGTTTTTACTTTGAGGGCCTTCATAGTTTATTTTGCCCACTTTAAAATATGCCATAATAATTCCTCCTTATATATGATTATTTATTCCTTTATGAGTTTTTTGGTAAATCATTCGGTATCCTTTATAACATCTCATGCAAAATCAAGTCACATATGATTATGCTCCGCAATTCTATGTATTCTATTCCTAAATATTGAAACTATTTTAGGATAGCATGTGATAAAATACCATCACATCTTGTCCACTAATGAATTACCTATCTTTATTATAATACCTTAACAAATATTTGACAACTGTTAATTTGTAAATTAATTAAACTAATTCATTATTAGTAGGTTTTTTACATTTAAAAGGCCCCATCCTTGCTTCTCCCAGCTCTGACCTAAATCCACTGCACTGTTTCGAAGTTTTAGCTTCACATCACGATTTTTTAACTCAGGATAGGCAGATAAGAGTAAGGCTATGGCACCTGAAACTACAGGGGTAGCCATGGATGTTCCACTTTTTACTGTATACATCATAGGACAATTGGACATTTGATATCTTGATGTTTTATTTCTTCCCCTGGCTACATATTGATTAATATTACAGGATACTATATTGGAACCAGGAGCAACAATATCTGGTTTCTTTATGCAAAACGGAGTCGGCCCTCTTCCTGAATAATCCTTTGTCTTTGAGCCGAATAAATCAACTGAAACATTGTCATCTGAGGAACCAACAGTTATTACCTTTCGACTGATTCCTGGGGTTGATATTGACATGGGATTAGGACCATTATTTCCTGCTGCCACAACTACTGTAACCCCACTATCCCAGACTGCATTAACCCCTTGAACAAGTAATGAATTTTCATCAAGACTCTCCTTAGCAGAGGTACCAACACTTATATTTAGAACTCGTATATTATATCTCCTACGATTATCTATAATCCATTGAAGCCCTGCCAGTACGTCTGAGATATTTCCATCTCCCTTATTATCCAGTACCTTCAGTGCTATCAGATTACATTCAGGTGCCACTCCCCTATATTTGCCTTTAGAAGAGTAACCATTTCCACCGATTATCCCTGCCACGTGGGACCCATGTCCGTTGTCATCATAAGGTTCTTTTCTATTATTTACGAAATCCTTAAAGGCAATAACTCTGTTGCCACCCTCGGTAAAATCCTTATGAAGGCTTATCCCAGTATCTACTATAGCCACTCCAACCCCTCTGCCATAATAGCCATGTTCATGAGCCCAATTACACTCTATAATATCATTTACTTTATTCATTTGAGCCGTTATATGAGCATCTAACTCTACTGATATTAGCCCATCCATACCCTTAATTATATCAAGCATACCTTTATCTACCTCCATTACATAAGCATTTATCATAGGTAATTTATATATTATATTTCCTAAGTCCTCTAAGGAAATATTTCTCATCTCAAATTCCTTGCAATGAACAATTATTTGGACTTGATTACTTTGCTTCATAACTAACTCCAACCGTTTTTAATATATTATTCTCCTGCCTTAACTATTATTCAAATACATTTACCTATGTTTAAAATATTGGGGAAATAAAGATAAAAATAATATTTTAACGAATTATATACAAATATTTTAATGTTTTCTTATAAAACAGGAAATCAGTCAAGCCATCAATCATATGATACAGTGTAATTATTATTAGGAGGAACTACTATGAGCGATTTAGCAGCAACACATTGTGACGGTGGTATTGGTGGAGCTAATGATTGTGGATGGATAATTTTCTTAATCCTAATCTTATGCTGCTGTGGTGGTAACAACAACGGATTTTTAGGAGGAAGAGACTGTGGTTGTGGAGATAATGACTCCTGCGGATTTATAATTCTTATTCTTCTCATTCTCTGCTGCTGTGGTGGCAATGGCTTCGGCTTCTAAAAATTGAAACTGTAATAATATTAGGTTTCATATCTAAAGGTTTTACAAAAAAGCTGCGACATTCGCAGCTTTTTTATTGTTAATACATTTAACGCCTTCTATTCTTTTTTAACCGTTCAACACAATCTCTATCAATTTCATATATTGTATTCTCTTCAATTATTAAATCCTCATCACTTTTACTTACATCTGCTTTCATATGTTGGGACAGGAATTTATCAGTATTACTCCCATCCTGCTTTGTATATTTACCCCAGGATACCCTGTTAGAGTATTTAAAATTATTATCCATCTATCTGCCTCACAGAATTATTGTCATTTTAGTATATGATTATTTTGTGTAAATGTCATTAAAGTCATTGAAAGTGGGTATGATTTCCTTTATACTATGAATAATCTTTAGCTACTGTTTGTATGAATGGAGGAATATTATGTCTGGTTCAATATATGGTAAAAGCTTTGTGATATCAACCTGGGGAGAATCCCATGGAGATGGATATGGTGTTGTTGTAGATGGCTGTCCAGCAGGTCTACCGTTGGATGAAAGTCAGATACAAGTGTATCTAAAAAGAAGAAAACCAGGTCAAACCAAATATGCTACTTCCAGAAAAGAAGATGATGAAGTCAAAATCTTATCTGGTGTATTTGAAGGTTTGACTACTGGCACGCCAATATCCATGATTGTATTTAACAAAAATCAACGTTCATCTGATTATTCTGATATCGCTTCCTACTACCGTCCAGGTCATGCAGATTATACCTATGATCAAAAATACGGTTTTAGAGATTATCGTGGAGGTGGACGCTCCTCTGGTAGAGAAACCATAAGCCGAGTAGCTGCAGGTGCAATTGCTGCTGCAATCCTTAAGGAGCTTGGCATCACTGTATATGCATATACCAAGTCAATTGGACCTATCACCATAGACTATCAGAACTGCCGTAAGGAGCATTCTTTAAATGACCCTCTATCCATGCCAGATCCCGACGCTTCACAAAGAGCAGAACAATACATCCTGGAGAAAAAAGAAGAACAGGATTCTGTAGGAGGGGTAATCGAATGTATAGTAACAGGTATGCCTACAGGAATCGGAGAACCTGTCTTTGACAAACTAGATGCAGCTCTTGCTAAGGCTGTTATGTCCATAGGAGCAGTTAAGGGCGTAGAGATTGGAGATGGTTTTGAAGTTGCAAAGCGTACTGGTTCACAGAATAATGATCCATTTGCCTATGATAATGACAAGAAGCTACTTAAGCTTACAAATCATGCCGGAGGAATCTTGGGAGGAATTAGTGATGGTTCCGAAATCATCCTAAGAGCAGCCATAAAGCCTACTGCTTCCATTGGAAGACCCCAAAGAACCGCAAACAAGGAAAATGAAAATATAGAAGTTCAGATAGTTGGTCGCCATGATCCTATAATTGTACCAAGAGCCGTTGTTGTTGTGGAATCCATGGTGGCTATAACCCTAGTTGATTATCTCTTCCAGGGGATGACTTCTAAGTTAGATAAAATAATAGAATTTTATAAACAATAAACTAAAAATTCAGATACAAATAATCTAATAAATTAATAAAACTTATCTTAAGAAACTATGGCATAACATATAAGGGGCCTGGTATATCTTCACCGCACTACTAATCAGTGTATAAGCACTGGGGTGCAGGAACATATACCAGGCTCCTAATTATCTACTATCTTGTTTTTTATAATAATAAAAAAGGTATTGACAACAATAAAATTATAAGTATAATGATAATTGCGTTTGTTTAGCATTGCTAAACTTGAAGTTTATTTTTATTAAGATTTAAGAGAGGAAACATCATTATGAATATCGGTCAAAAGATTAAGGAATTACGTGTTCAAAAAAGTCTCACACAGGAAGAGCTGGCTGATCGAGCAGAGTTATCCAAAGGC
Source organism: Clostridiales bacterium (assembly GCA_012518935.1). Classification (GTDB taxonomy): domain Bacteria; phylum Bacillota; class Clostridia; order Lachnospirales; family Lachnospiraceae; genus Mobilitalea. The sequence continues at coordinate 6,430 of JAAYRE010000095.1, read as the reverse complement.
TTTATTTCTCAACTAGAAAGGGATTTAACCTCCCCCTCCATAGCAACATTAGTTGATATTCTCCAGTGTCTGGGGACTAATTTAGAGGAATTTTTCAGTGATACTTCAGCTGAACAAGTGGTTTTTAAGAAAACCGATTACTTTGAAAAATATGATGTCGACTTAAAGAACTTAGTAAAATGGATAATTCCCAATGCCCAGAAAAACATGATGGAGCCCATACTCCTTACACTGGATCCAGGGGGTTCTACCTATCCTGATAACCCCCATGAGGGAGAAGAATTTGGATATATTATTAGTGGTTCCATTACACTACATATTGGGAATAGGTCTTACAAAGCAAAAAAAGGGGAATCCTTTTATTTTACTGCAACTAAGCAACATTATATTACGGCATCAGGGAAAAATGGTGCCACCTTGCTATGGGTCTCAACTCCCCCTAGCTTCTAAATAACACATAAAGGAGAAACATTCATGACGGATAATAAATTAATAAATCTTATAAACATATCTAAATCCTATGGCGACAACGTCGTTTTGGATGAATTAAACTTATATATCCGCGAAAATGAGTTCTTAACACTTCTTGGTCCGTCAGGCTGTGGTAAGACGACTACCCTAAGAATCATTGGTGGATTTGAGAACCCTGATAAAGGTCAGGTTATTTTTGAAGGTAAGGACATTACAAAACTTCCTCCTAATGAAAGACAACTAAATACTGTATTCCAAAAATATGCTCTGTTTACTCATATGACTATAGCAGAAAACATTGCATTTGGACTTAAAATAAAGAAGAAAAGTAAAGATTATATTAATGATAAGATAAAATATGCCCTAAAGCTCGTAAATCTAGATGGCTTTGAAAACCGTATGCCCGATTCACTAAGTGGTGGACAACAGCAACGAATTGCCATAGCAAGGGCTATAGTAAATGAACCAAAGGTATTACTCCTAGATGAGCCCCTTGGTGCTCTTGATTTAAAGCTTCGCCAGGATATGCAATACGAACTAATTAGGCTAAAAAATGAGCTGGGTATTACCTTTATATACGTAACCCACGACCAGGAAGAAGCCCTAACTATGTCTGATACTGTAGTGGTAATGAATCAGGGTTATATTCAGCAAATAGGTTCTCCGGAGGATATATATAATGAGCCGCAGAATGCATTTGTAGCAGATTTTATAGGAGAAAGTAATATACTACCCTCTATTATGATTGAGGATAAGCTTGTAAATATACTAGGAACTAGTTTTGCCTGTGTCGATACTGGCTTTGGACGTAATAAACCTGTGGATGTTGTGATTCGACCTGAGGATATAGACTTAGTTAAGCCTGAAGATGGCATTATTAAAGGTGTTGTAACCTCCCTATTGTTCAAAGGAGTTCATTATGAGATGGAGGTTAACGCCAATGGTCATGACTGGCTAGTGCACTCTACTGATTTAGTACCTGTGGGCAATGAGGTGGGTATCTGGGTTGACCCCTATGATATCCAGATAATGAACAAACCAGAGTCTGAGGATGAAGAAGCCGTTGAATTAGATATCTAGGAGGACACTATGAAATTATTCAATATAACTAATACAAAGACAAACTCCTCTTCAAATAAAAATGGAGGATCTTCCCTGGGAAATGACAAGGTAAAGTGGTTATCACTCCCCTATATTGTTTGGATGATAGGCTTCATCATTCTACCTCTTCTTGTTATTATATACTATGGTTTAACCAGTGGTAATAAGCTTAAAAATTTATTTACCCTTGGTAACATTAGGCTAATATTAGACCCAACTAACTTTAAGGCTCTTAGACTGTCCTTGGAACTTTCCCTGATAAGTACATTGATTTGTCTTCTTTTGGCCTATCCTTTGGCTATGATATTAAGCAGGTCTAGGATGAAAAGTAATAATTTTATAGTTATGATAATTATATTACCCATGTGGATGAACTTTCTCTTAAGAACAATTGCATGGCAAAATATCTTAGAACGGACAGGGATTATTAATACTGTGCTGAATTTTTTAAAACTTCCTACACTTAATATCATCAATACACCATTAGCCATAGTGCTTGGTATGGTTTATAATTTCCTACCCTTTATGGTATTACCTATATATAATGTACTGATTAAGATTGATAAGGATGTTGTGGCTGCTGCAAGAGACCTTGGTGCTAATTCCATTCAGACTTTCCTAAAAATTATACTGCCCTTAAGTATTCCTGGAGTTATTAGTGGCATTACAATGGTCTTCGTTCCATCCCTTACCACCTTTGTTATATCTACTATCTTAGGAGGCAGCAAGATTATTCTCATAGGAAATGTAATCGAACAACACTTTAGAGTTGGGAATTGGCATGCAGGATCCGGACTATCTATAGTACTTATGTTTTTCATACTAGTCAGTATGGCCATACTATCTAAGTATGATAAGGAAGGTGAAGGTGGTAGCTTATGGTAAAGAGAATTATGGAAAAATTTTATGTAGGATTAATACTCTTGTTTTTATACGCACCTATTTTTGTATTGATTGTACTTTCCTTTAATCAAGCAAAATCCAGATCAAAATGGGGTGGTTTCACCTTACACTGGTATAGGGAACTCTTTAAAAACAAATACATCATGAATGCCTTATATACCACCTTAATTATTGCACTGTTGTCTGCACTTATTGCCACAATAATCGGTACTGTTGCTGCCATAGCAATAAGCAGTATGAGAAAGCCTCCGCGGACAATTTTAATTGGTATAACAAACATTCCTTTATTGAATGCAGATATAGTAACCGGTCTTTCCTTGATGCTTCTATTCGTCGCACTGCGGTTTACTTTGGGTTTTACCAGTGTACTAATATCACATATTACCTTTAATATTCCTTATGTTATATTAAGTGTTATGCCTAAGATAAGGCAACTTAGTCCTAATACCTATGAGGCGGCTTTGGATTTAGGAGCTTCACCAATTTATGCATTTTTTAAGGTCATTCTTCCAGACATCTTTCCAGGAGTATTAACAGGATTCTTTCTGGCATTTACTATGTCCCTAGATGATTTTGTAATAACACATTTTACTAAGGGACCCCAGATTAATACCCTGTCAACCAAGATATATACGGAGGTACGAAAAGGAATTAAGCCAGAGATATATGCCCTATCTACTTTGATGTTTATAGCAGTATTACTACTACTGGTTATTATAAACCGTAGAAATGCTGATAAAAAAGATACTATCAAAAAGTTTGATTAATACTTGTCTTATTAAGGTACAATTTATTAGCTACAAACTTATTAAAAGGAGGTTTAATATGAAAAGATCTATTGTATTATCTGCCCTACTAATGATACTTATGGTAGCCTTAACAGCTTGTGGTAATAAAAGCGGAGAAAAGGTCTATGTATATAACTGGGGTGAATATATTGATTACGAAGTCCTGGACCTTTTTGAAGAGCAGACTGGTATTGAGGTAATCTATGAAGAATTTGATATGAACGAAGATATGTACCCTAAGATTGAATCCGGTGCAATTAGCTACGATGTTGTATGCCCTTCAGATTATATGATACAAAAAATGATTGAGAATGACCTACTTCAAGAGATTAACTTCGATAATATACCTAACTTCAAATATATCGATTCCTCATATCTTGAAAGTGCAGAAGAATTTGACCCAGGCAACAAGTATTCAATTCCTTATTGCTGGGGTACTGTTGGAATCTTATATAACAAAACCATGGTGGATGAGCCAGTTGACAGCTGGGGAATTTTGTTCGATGAGAAATATTCAGGGGACATTCTTATGATAGAGAGCGTAAGAGATGGATTTGCCATTGCCCTGACTTATCTTGGCTATGACCTTAATTCAACTAATGTTGCAGAGCTTGATGAGGCTAAAGCACTTTTGAAAAAGCAATATCCTCTTGTACAGGCTTATGTAATTGACCAAGTTCGTGATAAGATGATTGGTGGTGAGGCGGCACTTGGAGTTATCTATTCTGGGGAAGCCATCTATACCAGCAGAGAGAACCCCGACCTTGAGTATGTTGTACCTAAGGAAGGCTCCAATATATGGATTGATGCTTGGGTAATTCCTAAGGACAGTAAGAATAAGGAGAATGCAGAAGCGTTCATAAACTTTATGTGTGATCCGGAAATAGCCCTTAGGAACTTTGAGGCAATTACCTACTCCACTCCTAACTCAGAAGCTTGGAATTTAATCCAGGATGAGGAAATTAAGAATAGCCCAGTTGCCTTCCCTCCTCAGGATGTTCTTGATCGTTGTACAGCATTCAGATATCTAGGGGAAGAGATGGAAAGTCTCTATATACAGAAGTGGAATGAAGCAAAAAGTGAATAAAGTTAAACTGTTTCAGAACTAATAGTGCATACCTGTGTTACATCCACACTGATTAGTAGTACAGTTTACTATGATTTTTCAACTGTTCTCCTAAATGTGCAAGATTTTAACACAGGTATGCCCCTTATTCTTCTGAAACTACTTTAATAATTTTCTAGTCCATATTTTTATTGCTTTACTACATTTCTTTCTTCTTGGTCAAGATAAGCAACTATATTCTTATAGACTTCATCTGTTACTCTCTGCCTTGCTTCTACAGTTGCCCAGGCTATATGAGGAGTTATTATAAGCTTTGTGCTGTCCTTTATGGCATATAAAGGATTTGTGGCTGCCATTGGCTCTACTGTAAGTACATCCAAGCCTGCTCCTGCAATCTGGTTATCCATTAACGCCTTGGCAAGCGCACTCTCATTGACTATGGGCCCCCTTCCAAGGTTAAGAAGAATAGCGTTTTTCTTCATCCTTTTAAGCTCATGTTCATCAATGAGATTAAGGGTTTTATCATTTAGGGGAGCATGTATTGATATTACATCTGCTTCTCTAAGTAAGGTATCAAAATCCACTTTTCTATAATCACTATTATCATTCTTTCCTGATGTGGAATAATAGATTACTTCACAGCCAAAGAGTTTAGCAATCTGTGCCACTCCTCTTCCTATCTCACCAAGACCAATTATTCCCCAGGTCTTGCCGTAAAGCTCATGAAACTTCTTTTCAAAATGACTGAATATATCATTTCGAATATATTCTCCTGATTTTACAAAATTATCATAATAGCTTAAGCTTTCGTATAAGTAGAAAAACAGTGCAAAGGTATGTTGAATCACCGACTGAGTTGAATATCCCTTAACATTAGTAACAGTGATATTCCTAGAGTTAGTGTAGTTAAAGTCTACAATATTGGTTCCTGTAGCTGTTAAACAAATAAGTTTGAGTGAATCTGCCTGAGACAGAGTCATCTCATTCATTGGTAGTTTATTTACAATTATTATGTCAGCATCCTTTATCCGCTCTGGCACCTGTAAGGACGTTGTATTAGGGTATTTTGTGACTTCTCCAAACATATCAAACTTGCTTAAGTCAACATCATCCCCAAGAGTATCTGTTTCCAAAAAAACAATCTTCATTTTACTCACTTTCTAGTCACCTTTTTACCTTTTATACAGACATTTTCTAGTCATCAATTATTAGCATCCTTACTTATTATCTTAATCACTTCTTATCTTATTCTTTCAGGAAATCCTATCTTCTTTTGAACTTTTCGCAAGGTCTTGTTGGCAAAGTAAGCTGCTTTTTCACCGTTATTCTTAATAATACTGTCAATATAAGTCTTATCCTTACCTAGCTCATTAAACCTATCCTGTATAGGCTTTAACATAGATGCTACGGCTTCTCCGGTTGCTAGCTTAAATTCCCCATAACCCTTACCCTCAAATTCTTTCTCAGTTTCTGCAATTGATTTACCTGTAGCAATTCCATAGATCTCAATTAGATTACTTATTCCAGGCTTATCCTTAGAATAACGAATCTCATTATCTGAATCCGTAACTGCTTTTTTGAATTTTCTAATAATAGTATCCGTATCGTCTAGAAGGAATATGCTTGCATTCACATTCTCATCTGACTTTGACATCTTCTTTTCTGGCTCTTGAAGGCTCATGATTCTAGCACCACTCTTCTTAATATAAGGCTCAGGAATAGTAAACACATCACCATATATAGAATTAAATCTCCTGGCAATATCTCTAGTTATCTCTATATGTTGCTTCTGATCATCCCCTACCGGAACAATATCAGCCTGGAACAAAAGTATATCTGCTGCCATAAGAACTGGGTAGGTAAACAGTCCTGCATTAATGTTATCTGCATGCTTAGATGCCTTATCCTTATACTGGGTCATGCGACTTAGTTCACCCATATAAGTATAACAATTAAGAATCCAGCTAAGCTCTGCATGGGCAGAAACATGGGATTGGTAATAGAGGCAGTTCTTCTCTGGATCAAGCCCTGCTGCAATATATAAGGTAAGAAGAGCCCGTGCTTTTCTTCTAAGCTCTGCAGGGTTCTGCCTTACGGTAAT
>JAAYRE010000094.1 GCA_012518935.1 Clostridiales bacterium | reverse complement strand
TAATGATGAAAATATCGGAACTTTGTGCATACATAACCCATCATTACACTTTGTACAATTACAAGAAGAAGCCATTATATACCTCCAAAAATACTTTTTAGAAAAATATATACCAAATTATAAAACTGCGATATAATATGACATTATACTATATCGCAGTTAAATTTGTTAGATATTTTTTTATTTTGTTTGCTCTCTTAGATATCTCTCACTGTAATTATGAGCAGCCTCTAACATCATATCCTTAACCTTCATTAGGCGAATTTGTGTGCTTCTCTCATTTTCATCAAGCTTCATGACAATGTATTTTATTTTTTCTTGCATATCAGGAATCATTACATGCTCTAGAGCATTAACTCGCCTTCTGGTCTTTTCAATTTCTCCAGCCATGAGCTGGCAGGACTTCTCAACCTCTGCAAGCTTAAGCATATCTTTTAGTATGTCCTGTAAGCTTTTTACTGCATCATCCAAATCACTGGAAGTAAATGCATAACCATAAGGATATATATCATTGTCATCAGGGGTTTTTGTCTTATATTCAAACTCAGGAATATCAACACTCATTACATTCTTCCTATGAGCTTCAATATATACCTCCTGTCTTGGTGCCATTAATGAGACATCAAGAAACTCATCTGACATTACAGACCGTGCTAATACGAAATTCTTATTAGCAGCATGAATTCCTGCTTCAACTTTTTCACGTAAGGCTTTATTCTCCCGAACCATCTCAAGAAATTGTCTCATCAACTCATCCCGTTTATCCTTAAGTAGTTTATGACCTCGGGTAGCTGTTGCTAATTTTTTCTTAAGTCTGGTCAATTCCATACGGGTAGGATTTACTTGCGTTCTTGCCATAACATACCTCCATTTCACTTAAGATTCTGTGAAGCCTCGCTTGATTTATTTGTCATAATATTCATCAAGCAATTTATCACTGATTCTCTTAAGTTCAGTTCTTGGTAGCATTCTAAGTAGTCTCCACCCTAGATCTAAAGTTTCTTCAATATCACGGTTTAGATCATATCCCTGGGATACATATTCCTTCTCAAAAGCATCAGAAAAATCTGCATATAGCTTGTCAATTTCTGTCAAGGCAGCTTCACCAAGAACAACCATCAACTCTTTTGCTTCTTTACCTCTTGCATAGGCTGCAAATATCTGATTCATGGTATTGGCATGGTCTTTTCTTGTCTTGCCTTCACCTATACCCTTATCCTTAAGACGGGATAAAGATGGTAATACATCAATTGGTGGTTCTATACCTTGACGATGTAACTCACGGCTTAGAATAATCTGCCCCTCTGTAATATAACCAGTAAGGTCAGGTATGGGATGGGTCTTATCATCCTCGGGCATAGTTAGAATAGGTATCATAGTGATACTTCCTGATTTACCTTTCTTTCTCCCCGCTCTTTCATATATTGAAGCCAAGTCCGTATACATATATCCTGGGTAACCACGACGACCGGGAACTTCTTTTCTAGCAGCAGATACTTCACGGAGCGAATCTGCATAGTTTGTTATATCAGTAAGAATAAC
>JAAYRE010000093.1 GCA_012518935.1 Clostridiales bacterium | reverse complement strand
TCTGCCAAGGATAATTTTAAATAAATAATCCACAATTGAGAAAAGGCTATATAACCTTGGTCATGGGATGTGGATAAAGCACTTGAATTAAGGGTATCATGTGGAAAACAGTTTTTAAATGAATTTCTAGCAGAATTTAACAGCTCTAAAAAGATTTTCCTTTCAGAGCTGTTAGATATATTAGGTTGTGGTGGATTTGCAATAACCAATTTCCAATCTGAGTTATTAGATTACTTTGAAGATGGTAATGATTTAGTGATATATGAAAATGAAGAAGACTTACATAATAAGATAAGATATTATCTGCAACATGATGATGAACGTAAGCAAATAGCCATAAATGGTTATAAGAAGGTAAAGGAATTCCATAACTACGGTATTCGCGTCAATGAAATATTAAAAACCGTATTTGGAATGTAATTACTATCATGGAATAAGAAACATTTTGATTAAACTCGTTAACAAGAGTTGATTACTTACTTGGAGGAAGCCCTAATGATTGGTATCAGTCTTTGTATGATAGTAAAGAATGAGGAGACTACCCTAGAAAGCTGCTTAAGTAGTGTGACCGGTGTAATAGATGAAATTATTATAGTGGATACAGGTTCTACAGATAGAACCAAGGAAATTGCTTTACGATATACAGATAAGGTATTTGATTATACATGGAATAATAGTTTTGCAGATGCCAGAAATTTTTCAATAAGCAAAGCTTCTAATGATTTCGTATTAATAATAGACAGTGATGAAATTGTGGTAGAGTCAAATTTAAATGAAATAAAAAAGCTAATAAAACAAAATCCCAAAAAGATTGGGAGAATTATTAGAATTAATGAATATATGCGAGCTGGAGAAGGCTACAAATACCAGGAACGAGTTAATCGATTGTTTTCGAAAAAATATTTTAAATACGAAGGAAACATTCATGAACAGGTAATAGCTAGGGATGGATTGGATGATGAAACTTATAATATACCATTAACTTTAGTTCATTCTGGCTATGAGGGAGATTTAGAGACAAGACAAAAGAAAACTAAGAGAAATATAGAACTATTAAATATTGCTTTAAAAGATAAGCCAAGTGATCCCTATATTCTTTATCAATTAGGAAAAAGCTATTACATGGAAGAAGATTATGTAAGCGCCTGTAGTTATTTCGAACAAGCACTAAGTCATGAGTTTGATATAGGCCTAGAATATGTCCATGATATGGTAGAAAGCTATGGCTATGCCCTTCTTAACTCTAATCAATATGAGAATGCAATGGGTTTATTAGGAGTGTATGATGAATTTGCGACAAGTGCTGATTTTGTATTCTTAATAGGATTAATATATATGAATAATGCAAAATTTACTGAAGCAATCGGCGAATTTATAAAAGCTACCAGGATGCAGTTTAGTAAGATGGACGGAGTGAGTAGTTACAGGGCATATTATAATATTGGAGTCATATATGAATGTCTGGGACAAGCAGATATGGCAAGGGAATATTATAAGAAATGCGGAGATTATGGGCTGGCTGCTGAGAGGTTAAGAGATATGAATAACTGATATAAAATAGTGATGAGCTTAAAATATTGAATATAACATAAATTGCGATTTTGTATATAGTTTCCAAGATATGACTTTATTTAATAGAAGGATGGATGATATTGTATGATAACTGCTTTGATTTTTGCCGGTGGTGCAGGACAGAGAATTAACTTAAGTTCTAAACCAAAACAATTTCTTGAGTTATATGGTAAGCCGATTATTATATATACATTGGAGCATTTTGAATTTCATGAAGAGATTGACAATATAGTTATTGTTAGCCTTAAAAGTCATATTAGCGAGCTGGAGGGATTATTAAAAAGATATGGGATTACTAAGGTCTCACAGATTGTACCAGGAGGTAATACAGGACACGATTCTAAATATAGTGGACTCTTGGCTATGAAAGAAAGGGCGAAAACAGATGATATTGTATTAATTCATGATGGTGTAAGACCTCTTATCACTGAGGAATTAATAACGGAAAATATAAATGCTGTGAAGAAATATGGAGCAGCCATTACAGCTGAACCAGCCAGAGAAAGTGTAGTTCATAGTATAGATGGAATTAACATAAATGATGTACCCAATAGATGGGAAACCTATATTGCAAAGGCTCCACAATCTTTTTATTTTAGACAGATTTTAGATGCTTATGATAGAGCATTTGAAGAAGATATTAAAACAATAGATTCTGCTCAGTTATGTGAGATATATGATATCCCAATGCATATTGTAAAGAGCACTAAAAATAATATAAAAATATCAGATTCAGCAGATTAT
>JAAYRE010000092.1 GCA_012518935.1 Clostridiales bacterium | reverse complement strand
ATACACTCCTTTAAATAGTCAAAGCTATAGAAAATCATAAAAAGTCCACAGTGTTACTATTGATTATAACAAAGTTGAAAAGAAAGGAGAGTATTGATGTATTTGTTACTAAATACATCATACAAGGACTGTTATGTCTTATCAAAAATATGCAGATATAATAATTGACATTTCCCATGAAAATCTTGACAAGACATATCAGTATACTATTCCTAAGGAGTTCTTCGCTTCTGCAATTATTGGAGCCTTAGTGGTTGTTCCTTTTGGTCGGGGTTCACGAAAAATAAACGGATATATAGTAGGTCTTTCAAATGAACCCAAAATAGACATAGATAGGATTAAGCCCATAGACCATGTGGTAGAGGATGCTCCTGTTATTGAGAGTCATTTGATTTATCTTGCGCACTGGATAAAGGAAACTTTCGGTGGTACTATGAATGACGCTCTTAAGACAGTTATGCCCATAAAAAAGGCAGTAAAAATAAAAGAAAAAAGAAGGATAGTTAGTATAAAGCCCTATGAAGAGCTTAGCCTACTTTATGAGGAACAAAAAAGAAAGAATAATGCTGCCAGGATAAGAATTCTTGAAGCTTTATTGAAGAATAGTTATTTGGATTATGATGATGTTACTAAAAAGCTGAAAATCAGTAAGCCCACTATAACTTGGTTAGAGACTAATGACGTTATAAAGATTGAAAGTAAGCAGATATATCGCAATCCCATAGAAAAACAGGACATATCATATACCCCTGTTACCCTAAGTGATGAGCAAGAACATATTGTGGAAAATATTCTTAGGGACTATAATGAAGGTATCCGAAATACCTACTTGATACATGGAGTTACAGGAAGTGGAAAGACAGAAGTATATATGGAGGTTATATCTGCTGTTGTGGCTTCTGGCAAACAAGTAATTGTGTTGATACCAGAAATAGCTTTGACATATCAGACTGTTAATAGGTTTTATAGTAGATTTGGTGACCGTATATCTATACTAAATTCAAGGATGTCAGATGGAGAGCGTTATGACCAAGGTCTTAGAGCTAAAAATGGTGAAATCGATATAATGATTGGTCCAAGGTCTGCCCTGTTTACACCATTTCAAAATTTAGGGTTAATTATTATTGATGAAGAGCATGAGGGAAGTTATAAGAGCGAGGCTACTCCCAAATATCATGCTATTGAAGTTGCTAAAACCCGTGCCAAGCTTACAGGAGCCTTTGTTATACTTGGTTCTGCAACCCCCTCTATGGAATCCTATTATAGTGCTACTAAGGGTGAGTATAAGCTATTTCATTTAAGTAAAAGAGCTAAAGAGGCCAGTCAGCCCAAGATATGGGTAGTGGATTTACGGGAGGAGTTAAGGCAAAAAAACAGGTCAATATTTAGTAGAAAGTTAAAAGAATTAATTGAAGATAGGCTTAATAAGCAAGAGCAAATCATGTTGTTTATAAATCGCAGGGGATATGCAGGCTTTGTATCTTGTAGAAGTTGTGGATATGTAATCAAATGTTCCCGCTGTGATGTATCTATGACCTCTCATGTTCAAGGGGGTTACTCACGGGGAAAACTACTTTGCCATTATTGTGGCTCACAAGAGCCTATGCCTAATACATGCCCTGTTTGTGGTTCAAAATACATTGCCGCCTTTGGTACCGGTACCCAGAAGATTGAAGAAATGGTTAAACGAGAATTTCCTAAAGCCAGGGTACTTCGAATGGATGCTGACACCACTAAGAATAAGGGTGATCATCAGAAGATTTTATCAGCATTTGCACACCACAAGGCTGATATATTGGTAGGTACTCAGATGATTGTTAAAGGCCATGATTTTCCTTTAGTTACCTTAGTAGGAATTGTGGCTGCAGATTTATCTCTTTATGCAGGAGATTTTAGGGCTGGTGAGAGAACTTTTCAATTATTATCCCAGGCAGCAGGAAGAGCAGGTAGGGATAGAATCCCTGGAGAAGTTGTTATTCAGACCTATAATCCTGAGCATTATAGTATAGTTACGGCAGCAGAGGGAGACTATCAGTCGTTTTATGAACAGGAGATGCTATATCGCAGCTTGATGCAATATCCACCGGCTTCTCATATAATGGTAATCCTCATTACTGCAAGGGAAGAGGATTTGGCTGATAAGGCCATAGACCATGCAGGTCTTGTACTAAAGGATTACATAAATACAAAACAACTATCATCGAAGATAATAGGGCCAGCTCCTGCTGGACTTGCTAAAGTCAAGGATACCTATCGTAGGGTAATCTATATAAAGGAAGCAAATTATAATTATTTGGTAGAATTAAAAAACTACTTTGAAGGTTATTTTAACTATTCAATACAGTTTGCAGGATGCAGTCTTCAAGTTGATTTTAATCCTATGAGTACATATTAAGTAGACACTTAATATTACATCAAGACATTGATTAAGATAGATAGTAATTACACCATTGACGACTGCTTTTATCTGTGCAGTTATGTATATTATCATTGATTATGTGGCATATAACCTGATATGTAAAAAGAAAGGAAGATATATATGGCTATAAGGAACATTAGAGAAATAGGAGATAAAGTTCTAACTAAAGTTAGTAAGGAAGTTAAAGAAGTAGATAATAAGCTACTTGTTTTGATTGATGATATGCTGGATACCCTATATAATGCTGATGGAGTTGGTCTTGCAGCACCTCAAGTCGGTATATTAAAAAGAGTGGTTGTCATTGATGTCTCAGAAGAGGGTGATGAACCAATAATTCTGATTAATCCGGAGATTATAGAGAGTAGCGGTAGTCAGGTGGGCAATGAGGGATGCCTCAGTGTTCCAGGTAAGGTTGGTACTGTAGAAAGACCTAATTATGTTAAAGTTAAAGCCTACGATGTAAACATGAAAGAGTTTATAGTAGAAGGGCATGAACTACTAGCAAGGGCATTATGTCATGAAATTGATCATCTTAACGGCGTTTTATATGTGGAGAAGGCAATAGACGGTATCAGAAGTATTTATGATATAGAAGAGCAAGAAGATAATTAAATGTTTCTTAAAGATATATTAAAAGTATATTTAAAAGAGTACATTAGGATTCAAATGATTTATAATAAATGTAAGTAAAGACATGGAAAGGACATAAGATATGAAAGTAATATTTATGGGAACACCGGATTTTGCAGTTAGTAGCTTAAAAACAATTATAGAAGCAGGTCATGAGATAATTGGAGTTGTTACTCAGCCTGATAAAGCTCGGGGAAGGGGAGGTAAGAAAAGCTTTCCTGCTGTTAAGGTGGCAGCCCTTGAATATAATCTTGATGTATACCAGCCAGTGAAGGTTAGGGATCCTAAGTTTATACAAATGATTGCTGATCTTCAACCGGATGTTATCGTTGTTGCAGCTTTTGGGCAGATTTTACCTAAAGAACTTCTAGAGATTCCGCCATATGGCTGTATTAATGTCCATGCTTCTTTACTTCCTAAATATCGAGGAGCAGCACCTATTCAAGCTGCGATAATTAATGGAGAAGAAGAAACCGGAGTAACTATTATGTACATGGATGTGAAGCTGGATACGGGAGATATGATTCTTTGGGACAGCATACCGATTACAGATGAGGATACTGGCGGTAGCCTTCATGATAAACTGGCACAGCTTGGTGGTGAATTATTAGTAAAGGCCCTAGACCAATTAAAGGATGGAAGTGCAAAAAGGATTCCTCAAGATCATAAGTCGGCCACCTATGTTAAGATGATGGACAAAGAGATGGGTAATATTGATTTTACCAAGTCTGCTATCTCAATCGAGAGGATGATTCGGGGACTTAATCCTTGGCCAAGTGCATATACCCAATTAGGTGAAAAGGCTCTTAAGATATGGAGTGCAGAAGTAGTGGAATGTAGTTTGGAGGCAAAACCAGGAGAAGTTATAGATGTAAATAAAGATTATTTTACAGTTATGACGGGTAAAGATGCCTTGATAATTCGGGAGCTACAATTGGAGGGCAAAAAGCGATTGTCTTGTGATGCATTCTTAAGAGGATATCCTATAGAGAAAGGGATAGTATTAGGAAGATAATAGTGATAGATAATATATATAGTGATGTAGATAATAGACATATATAGAGACAGTGATTAGTTAAGGAAGGTGATTATATGCCATTTTATT
>JAAYRE010000091.1 GCA_012518935.1 Clostridiales bacterium | reverse complement strand
TTTGTAAATTCATTTACAAATGTTCTTCCAACAGTTTTACTTGATGATAATTCTTCAGGTTTTGAATTAACTGTAATGTATAATAGTTTTTTCATAAAGAGGACCTCTTTCCTGTTTTTTAATGTTAAATTGATGTAGTAAAGTGTAAACAATAAATTACTAGCTTGTATTAATTTAATTCTAGTAATATGATAATAGTATTACACATACATAAGATATTATTAATTTATTTGATTTTTAAAAATCAAAGTACATGATGAGAATGGAGGATTATTATGAATTTTAATGATTATGAATGGACAATCGAAGCAAAACATGAAATTAAGGAAAATGGTATAGATATATATGCACCTGCTAATACAGATTATTTTGTAAATCCAGTTGATGGAAAGGTTATAGCAGATGCTCCATTCTTCTATAAAGAGGTAGAAGGGGACTTCATTTTTAAGGCAAGGATGAGTCATGATTTTGTTTCTACTTTTGATGCTTGTGTTCTTCTTGCCCTTGCTCATGATAAACTTTGGGCAAAAGCATGTTTTGAATATACGGATTTTGGCACCAATGCCGTTGTTACCGTTATGACTAATGAGAGATCAGATGATGCAAATGGAATAAATGTAGACAGTAAGGAGATATGGCTTCAGATTGCCAGAAAGGACAATGTATTTGCCATTCATTATTCTTTTGATGGTGAGGAATTTATTATGGCAAGACTTGCACATCTTCCTATGCCTAAGAAGATTAAAGTAGGTATAGAAGCACAGTCCCCTACAGGGCAAGGTGGAAATAGAAGATTTAGAGATGTTTCATTAGAAATGAGAAGCCCAGTAGATATTCGAATGGGAAAATAAATAATACTAATATTAAAAAGTTCACAAAACGCCAACTGTGCCTGGCACATTTTACATAGATTTTACATTTGTGCATAAATAAAGATGTCAGGCATCATGTGCCTGACATCTTTGGCAATAACTCGATTTATAATTATTCTAGCTTTTTAGTATATTTGAAATAACCTTCATGTTAACTTTCTGACCGGTGTAAAGAACAAGTCCTTTATATATTTTTGATGATAATATTACTATCACAAATGTGAACATAGCCAGTATTATAAGTGACAGAACCCCTTGGCCAAGCCCTATGGTACCGGTAATCAAATCTGCTGGTACGCAAAATGGTGCTGTAAAGGGAACGTACCTTATTACTGTGGCTATACCGTCATTACCTGTAATAGGTGCAAAGTAGCTAATCATCCAGCTAATTATAATAGGAAATTGATATAATCCTTGTGTTGATGCCACATCCTCAGGCTTTGATACCATAGATCCTGTTAAGGCGGCAAGTACACAGTAGAAGAGGAAACCAATTCCAAAGATTAAGATTGCCAATATAAGTGCAGGAAGAGTCATGCCTGTTTGGCCAATATTATCTTTTATAAAATTAATAAAGGTTATAACTGAATTTTCATATTCAGGATATATACTATGAGCAATGGCATTGCCGGAATATAGGCCGATTATGCCAGATATTATCCACGTTACAAACTGTAGTATGCCTAATGTACTAACCGCCAATACTTTACCGGTTATCATGGCATATGGATGGATAGAAGTAAGTAATGTTTCCATAAGCTTAGAGGTTTTCTCTGTTGAAACTGATTTGCTTACGTTTTGCCCATAAAATAGAAGCATGAAGTACAAGATAAAGCTAAATAACATGGGAGCAAGTATCTTTATTACCATAGCTGCCATGTTGGTATTTTCGCCAAACTCAGAATATGAGCTTGAAATAGGTTTAAAAGCGACAGCTAATTGCTCCTCACTTAGATTTGATTGCATTATCTTGTTATTGTTAAAGGATGCCATCATTTGACCATTCAGTGAACTGGTATCCTCTTTAGTTACAATTGAATTATGAGGAATTAGAGCTTCCAGTTCATATAATCCGTTTCTATAAGTAATTATTACTGCTATTGTACTGTTAGAATCTTTAGAAGCAGCATCTAGAATTTCTGATCTTGTCATATTCTCTACTGAGATATATTCAACATTATTAAAATAATTACCGTAATAATCTGTGCTGGTGGACTTAAAATCTGTTGCTTGTAAACCGCTTTGATCCATGACTAATACTTTTTTGATAGGAGATGTTCCGGATATATCAATTTCCTGCTCCATATAAAAATCCTTATCAATAGATTCTTCTTCCGGTTTTGCTGCAAGTACATTTATTAAGATAATTATACCTATAATTAGTATGGCTACAAGAGTAGTTATAGCCTTAAAAGATTTACCCGTAGACTGGCGAAAAGTAAAACCATATACAGTAGTCCATCCTCTGAATTTATTTTCCATAAAAACCTCCATTCTTTCAACTATGATTCATTCTAATATCATCAAGACCTGCTTGCCTCTATATATAAAGAAATACACCTTTAAGAAGAATGCTTTGATAGTTGAAACAATTGTTTTACTTTGATTGTATTTCCATTGTGGAGTATAAGAGTTTCATATATCTTAGCTACAAAGTTAAATAGTAATATGATAAAAGCCAGTTCAAGAACAATTGCTATGAAAACGATGTTAAAACCAGCTTTTCCAACTAGGATAGCACCGGGCAAAATAAATGGAGATGATAGAGGAAACAAAAAGGTAAATGTGACATAGCCATTAGTACCACTTCCCATTAATACATTTGCTGCTCCTAAACCCATGTATACACCTACAAGAGAAATTAAAGTAAAGAGTGTCATCCCTTCATTGAGTTCCTCCAACCTACTGACTGTGGCCCCTGCAAGGGCGGCAAGTACCGAGTAAAAAATCATACCGAGAAAGACCAGTATTATACATAAAAGTAGATTTAGAGGATTAATATTACTAAATAAATCACTGGGCAATAGCTGTGATAGAAGACTATCATTCTCAGGCGTTAAAGCAGTAGAGATTTTATTTGATACAAATAAAGCAGCAACCATGGATAGCATCTGTATCATAGCCGCGGTCATCATGGAGAAGACCTTTCCAACCATAAGAGCAAGGGGTTTAACATTAATTAATAGAAATTCTACCACCCTTGTGGATTTGTCTGTAACAACGGATGTAGCAACCTGAGTGCCTGTAAGCATGGTAGCCATTAATACAAAGAAGAGGATGCCATAAACAAACCAATATTCACTTGAAGAGATGGCAGAAAGTTCTTCCTCAATAGCATTTCCATTGATATCAGTCAAAGTCACCTTGGACATTACAGGAGAATTAAGTAGTAAAGCTTGCTCATTAGTTATACCCACATTTGACATATTCATTTGCTGGAATTCAAAATGAATTAAATCACCAAGGGTCTGTAGATGAGATTGCTTTACAGGACCGCTTTTTGCCATAGATAAATGTAATAAATATGAGTCGTTTTCATCCGATATAGTTAATATTACAGATGTGTTTTCTTTTTCAGTTATGCGGTCAGCTACTGTATCATAATCTTCTTTCATTGATTCAAATTTGGTTTCTGACAGTTTTGGATTGGTTATTCCGGTAAAATCTAAATCAGAAAGAGAAGTATCATTATATACATATACTTTATTCACTGGTATGGGAGCATTCTCATCCTCGTTATCAAACATTATCATACTTACTAAGGGCATTGATATTAGTACCAGTATAACTAATATAAAAAAGGATATTCGATATGCCTTGCTTTTTAACAACTGTACCAAAGTAAAGGAGTAAACATCCTTCCATCCGGTTAATTTATTCTTCATCTTCTTCATCTCCCACCTTTTCTACAAATATTTCGTGTAATGATGGTTCCCGTAGCTCGAATTTGATAACTGTAATATTATCAGCAATAAGCTTTGCCAAAAATCCCATAGCCTCTTCCTCTCCTTGTACTTTAAGGTGATATTCGCTGGGCGTTTTATTGACAATTTGTATGTTTTGGGAAGATATGTATGAAGCAATATCTTGTTCACATTTAACTATAAGATTTACACGGCCATAGCTCTTTTTGATTTCAGATAAATTGCCCTGCAGCTTAACTTTACCACGATGAAGTATAGTAATATCAGAACAAAACTCTTCGATGGTGGGCATCTGATGGCTGGACATTATTAAATATTTATTCTTATTAATCTCCTCTCTCAAAATAGACTTAAATAAATCGGTATTTACAGGATCCAAACCACTAAAAGGCTCGTCAATAATCAATAATTCAGGATCTGACAAAAGAGCAACCATCAACTGTATCTTTTGTTGGTTACCTTTAGATAATTGGTCAGCATTATTTGCTTTACTT
>JAAYRE010000090.1 GCA_012518935.1 Clostridiales bacterium | reverse complement strand
TAAAATTCTTAACGTTGTTTCAATATTTAGTAAAATCAATTATACTATATTACGTTTGAATTAACTACCTATTTGTAATAATTTACGTAATGTGATATAATTTAACAAAAATTACAGGAGAATTATTATGATTGATAAAACACCCATAGAATTATATATGTATGGAGATCTATCTAAAAGCGAATTATTAACTCTTCTCGCAGAAGATTCTCCTTATAATACACTGGGATTGACAGAAGATGAATATTCATTATATCAAAAAAATGGTGAACTTGCTATTGATGATATAGTAAAAGCCAGAAAGTTGAAAGTACAAATAATTGATAAAGCTAAAGCTTTTTTTAGAGAAGAAATAGCCGAGAGCCATATTCAAAATACTAAAAGATTAAAACTTAGTAGCTTTAATTTAAATCCTTTCTTGGATAAATATAAAGCGAATTTTCTTACTGGTAATGCGTCTGCAAAAAGCATTGCCAAGGCTTTAGTATATCCACGTGTTTTAGGTTCATCAATTAATACAACTTTTGGTAATAAACTTCAAAAATTCTGTAGTTCTATTCTTGAAGGCTATGCATCTACTACAACTGGTATAGACATCGAATTTATAGATTTAATTGATGGCAGACGAAAATATTGCCAAATCAAAGCAGGACCAAATACTATTAATAAGGATGATGTAAAAACTATTGATGATCATTTTCAATCAATTAAAAATCTAGCAAGAACCAATAATCTAAATATAGGATTAAATGATTTAGTTGTCGGTGTTTTTTATGGTGAACCAAACGAACTAAGTGGCCATTATAAAAACATTCAAAAAAGTTATCCTGTTTATATTGGCAAAGAATTTTGGTATAGATTAACTGGTGAGGAGAACTTCTACAGTATCATAACAAATGCCATGGGTGATGTTGCTTCAGAATTTGATGGAAGTGCTTTAATTGATAAAATTATTAATGAATTAGCTAAAGAAATTGAAAATGCTTTGGAGGATTAGATGAATCTAATCCTCCATTTGATTTAAAGCATGTACTATGGATAAACCAATGGCTTTAGCCATTTCTACAGGTACAGCATTTCCTATCTGTTTATATTGTTGTCCCATTGCTCCCGAAAACTCCCATTCATCCGGAAAGCTTTGTATTCTTGCATATTCTCTTACTGTAAAAGGTCTTGTTTCTTCGGGGTGGCATCTTTCAGTTTGTTTTTGAGCAGGACTGCATGTTAAGGTTAGACATGGTTCATCCCAAGATATTCTCCGAGCCATTCCAGTACGGCCACCACCTGAGTAATAGCTTTTACCCATATATGTTTTTGCAATATCTTCAGGTAAGTCTCTCCAATAACCTCCAGGCGGTACTAACTCTAATACTTTCTTTTTCTTAAGCGGATACTGTTCTCCGATAGAAGACGGCACATCTTTTAGTACATCCCGCAATACTGGTTTATATTCATGAGGCTTTGGTAAAATATATTTAACATCATATTTTTCATTAATACCAACAATAACCACTCTTTGTCTCTTTTGTGCTACATTATAATCGTTTGCCTTAACAAGATGCCATGTTACATTATAGCCTAAACTTTCAAATATATTTATCATGGTTTTAAGGGTTTTTCCACCATCATGTGAGATTAATCCTCTTACATTCTCTGCCAAAAACATCTTTGGTTTAAGTTCATCAACTATTTGTGCAAAATAGTAAAACATTGTCCCACGAACATCATCAAGCCCTAACTTGTTACCAGCGTAACTAAAGGCTTGACAGGGATATCCTCCAGAAACTAAATCTATCTCTATTCCATCTGGAAGATGCTTGCTAATCCCCTCGTCTGCAACCTTTATTATATCATCTTCGATAACATTCCACTTTGGTCTGTTTATTCTAAGAGTTTCTGCAGCATATTTATCAATTTCTACTAACCCATGCTCTATAAACCCAGCTTTTTCAAGTCCAAGAGCCAACCCTCCTGCTCCTGCAAATAACTCTACTGCATTATACGTTCTTTTAGGAATTACTGTTGATACATCTATGTACTGTTCTAACTCAGCATCATCTGAATCACTATCACTTTCTTTATCTTCATTACTATTTATAGTAAGAATTTCAAAAGGCAATACATCTAAAGCAGTACACAGCTTTATATATGAACTTTTAAACGGTACTGTTTTTGACGATAAAATAACTGATAATTGATTCTTTGTTATTCCAATCATATTAGCTAGTTCTTGTTGGGTAGAGATACCATTAGATCGCATGACTTTATGAACTTTTTCTTTATCAATAACATAATTCATAAATAACCCTCCTTGATGTTATGAAAATATATTAACACAAAGAAGGGATTGTGTAAACATATATTCGGCATTTATTTTATTTTTCATCCTGTAACTCCCAGCATCTTCTCTCCAAAATAACCTAAAGCTTCATTCACTTCTATTAAATCATATATCTTTCTTTCTATACAAAACTTAACAACCAAATCTCCTGTATCACTGTTGGTTAGAGTATATCCTGCAGCTTGAAGAAGCTCATTGGTTTCCTCTAAATTAAGTTCTAATGCTATACATAGGGCTAGGACTGTAACTTTCTTAGGTTGATATTCTTTATCACAGCGGATCTTCGAAAAATGCCTGCGGTCTAATCCTGCCCTTTTATAGATCTTGGCATCAGAAAGACCTGTTTTATCAATGTACTTAAGAAGTATTGTGCTGAAGGTTTCCTCACTCTTCTTATTGTTAACATAGTCCATAAGTTTTTCTTCATCCAATCTTGTAATATAACATTCTGAACTATCAATATTTTCTTTAGACTTATCCTCCTGTCTAAAACTCTTCATTGGCATTATATAATCTTGGTTTATAGTAGCCTCTTTTACAATAAGATTATCTACCTTGTGTTTATCTATATATAACTTTAATTCTATTAAAAATTTATTATTCATGTCATGCCTCCATGAAATGTCGCCTGCCAGGCGACCATTTTACTTTTATTATACCTTATGATCATACCATAAGATGTCACTTATAATTATTTTGATTGTAAGAAAGGATGTTAATCTATGGATAACAATTTAACTGAAATTATTTTTTTACTAGACAGAAGCGGTTCCATGTCAGGCTTAGAATTTGATACCATTGGTGGCTTTAACAGTTTCATAAAGAAGCAATGTAGTCTTGGTAAGACACATTTAACAACCGTACTTTTTGATAATAAGTATGAAATTCTACATAATGGAGTTGATGCCAGTACGGTTATCCTTACTGAAAAAGAATATTTTACACGGGGCTCAACAGCTCTTCTAGATGCTATCGGTAAAGCCATCATAGATGTGGGTTATCGTATCTCCCATCTAGATGAAGCAAATCAGCCAGGTAAGGTAATCTTCGTCATTACTACAGACGGTTTAGAGAATTCTAGTACGGAATTTACTTACGATAAGGTTCATCAATTGATTAATCGTCAAGAAGAGCTTTATGGCTGGGACTTTATTTTCATGGGTGCCAATATAGATGTAGCAAAAGAAAGTCAAAAGTTAGGCATCAATCCTGCCATGGCTTTTACTTATGATTCGTCGTCTAAAGGAACCCAGCAGATGTATGATAAGGTCAACTATATGGTTAGCGAGATAAGATTAGACCAATATAAGAAAGGTCAAGACCCACTATCTAAACCAGATATAGAGTAGTAAACTGCAAGAGTTTACTCATTGTTATAGGATTCCTTAAGAGGGGATTTGGCTGTATAACACCCTAATCCCCTCTAAGTTTATCTTTATAATAATTTATTTTTGACAAAATCATCATATGCTTGTCTTAGTCTATCTTGATTTATAACAACTAGCTCCACAATATGAGGATCAAAGTGTTTTCCCTTTCCTTGTTCAATAATGCCTATAGATTCTTCATAGGTTAAAGGTTCCTTATAGGGTCTCCTACTTGTAAGTGCATCGAATACATCTGCAATAGCTACTATTCTAGCACTTAAGGGTATATCTAATCCGCTTTTACCATATGGATAACCAGAGCCATCCCATTTTTCATGGTGTCCCAGTGTTATATCAATGGCCATACTAAATACGCTACGCCCCTTTGTATTAAGATTATCTTCTGCATTTCTTAATACCTCTGTTCCGTATATGGTATGTTGTTTCATTTCTTCAAATTCATCTTCAGTAAGTTTCCCTGGCTTTAGCAGAATACCATCTGGAATACCCACTTTTCCAATATCATGCAAGGGGCTGTATCTTTCAATATTGCTGATATATTCCAAGGTAATCTCATCAGCATATCTATCATCTTCATGGAGTATCTCGGCAATAATCCTAGAATATGACTTCATACGCTCCAGATGATGTCCAGTATCAGTGTCTCTGGCTTCTGCTAGCTTGGCAAGTGCCAATACACTGCTATAGATTATATTGTCAATGTATGTATTTTGCTGAAAGCTAATAGCTATGCTGTTGGCTAGGGTTTCTAAAAACTTCACATGTCCCTCTTGATACACATCTTTATAAATACTTGAAAAATATATTATACCCACGGGCTTGCCAGATACCTTAAGTGGCAAAGTAATTGATGCTCTTATTCCAGATGCTAGAATAATATTATTATAAGACTTCTTGGGCTTATTCATTGTATATGTCTCTAAGTCATTTATTATCCTGGCTTCACCTGTCTGAATTAATTTCCCAAGGCTGGTTTCATTAACCTTATATGACATTCCAACTAGGTTCTCAGGTAATCCGATAACATGTCCATCTGATACTCCATAGGATGCTTCTAGCATTGTTTTATCATCGTTTAATAATGCCACTCCAATATAATTATAAGGTATAATTCTAGAGAATGTCTTGTTTATAAAGTCTAAAATCTCTGTAAAGGAAAAATTATTATTAATATTTTGAATTAAAGATATTAAATCTTCAATTTTTTGAAACATCTCGTTTATTTCGCCTAATAAAGGCATGACTCTTTTTCTTGTTGGAAAACCAGGTCTGGCAGGGATTTCAGATAATCCTATTTCAGATAGACCTTTATAAATATGATGAAAGGGAATAATTATAAATCTTACCAAGTGAAATAAGGCAAATAAAGTCACTAAGCTTAATAATAGTATTAGTGTATAAAATATCCTCTCTGTCTTGATTGAGGAACTTATTGATGCCTTTAATATGATGTTTTGTAGTTGCTCACTAAGATCAAGTAACTTAAAGTTATGTTCCGATATAAATATAGCCGCTTTCGTTACCTCATTATTAACTTCTTCAGCCTCTACCATAGTATCTATAGCATCCTCAAAGCGAGACCAGAGAGAATTAATCTCATCAATAAGTGGTCTGGACTCTGTAATAAATCCCCTAATATCTAGTTCATTATTATCCCAAGATATATAGCCTTCTTGGGTTGAATTTATTACTTCAGAAAAGGCCAGTTTTGAACTTATAAGGCTATCTTTGATGTCCTTTATTTCTTCTTGATTGTGGGCAATATACTTGTCCTTAAACACAATATTGTTAGCAAGCAATCCAGTATATAGTCTATCTATATCCTTACTGATTCTTTGAGTATACATTCTTTGCTTGCCATATAGATTAAGAATAACTTTATCCTCATAATCTCTAACAGAGGAATATTCTTTTAGACCTATAAAACACAGAATTATCAATACAAAAGCTAGAAGTATTATAACTGCGATTATTTTAATAGGTCTTAATGTAAGTTCAGTTTTATTTCTCAATTTAGTCACCTATGTTGTATTATGTTTCTTTATAATGTTTGAACTGTAAAAGTTTTACCTATCCCATTTATCACAAAGGGAGTTTATTTGACTTGTGAATTTGGCCAAATCCTTATTTGTACCACCTTTATTACGCTGAATAACACCGACAAGTCTCTTACCCGCATCAACAAGTCTTTCAAAGACTGTAGCCGCCTTTTTATCCATCCGTTTTTCAACAGGCAACCGCTTTCCTTCAAATATAATTTCATTTTTTTCAAGATTAAATATTGTTCCGCTATATGGTGCATAAGCATTATAACCAAGCTCATCTCTTATATGCTCTGTAAACATATCACATACCTTTTCATCACCATGTACTACAAATACTCTTTCCGGTTTCTTTTCATAAGATTCAAGCCACTTAATTAGTCCATTTTTATCAGCATGACCACTAACTCCATGCAAACGGCGAATGTTTGCTTTAACATTTATAGTCTCACCAAATAGTTTTATCTCCGATTCACCATCAAGAATTCTTTTCCCTAAGCTACCCTCCGATTGATGTCCGACAAAAAGAATTGTACTGTCTTCTCTCCAAAGATTATGCTTGAGATGATGACGAATTCTGCCTGCATCACACATTCCAGATGCAGATATTATTATCTTTGGCTCATCATTGTAGTTAATAGCCTTAGATTCATCAGCAGTAATCGCTGTTCTTAGGCCAGGAAAACTAATGGGATTAATACCTGCTCTAACCAAAGCCATTGATTCATCATCAAAATACCCATCTATGTTTTTTTCAAAAATATTAGTAGCTTCAATCGCCATTGGACTATCTATAAAGACTTTAAAATTATCATGACCTTTTATTAGTCGCTTTTCTTTTATTTTTCTGATAAAGAATAACAAAACCTGAGTTCTTCCTACTGCAAAGGAAGGTATCACAAGATTTCCACCCCTATCAAGTGTTTCTTGTATTATTGGCGTTAACTCACTAACATAGTCAGGTGGTGTTTCATGATTCCTGTCACCATAGGTAGACTCCATAACAACATAGTCAGCTTCTTTGATATATTGTGGATTTCTAATTAAAGGTTGATTTATATTGCCGATATCACCAGAAAATACAATCTTCTTTGTAACTGCCTCTTCAGTAACCCAGATTTCTATGCTGGCAGAACCTAATAGATGTCCTACATCTATAAAACGAACTTCGATACCATCATATAGGTTGAATTTTTCATTATATTCATGGGATTTGAACATACGAATAGTAGCTAGTGCATCTTCCATGTTATATAGTGGAACATAAGCCTTTCCTCCTGCTCGTTTCCCCTTTCTATTACGCCATTCGGCCTCTTGCATTTGTATATGAGCACTATCACGAAGCATGATGTCACACAAAGCACTGGTTGCACTAGTTGCGTGTATTTCTCCTCTAAATCCTCTACTATAAAGCATAGGCAACTTACCAGAATGATCAATATGAGCATGGGTAAGCAGCACGGCATCAACTTCTACTGCGGGAATGGCAATTTCTTGATTCTCAAATGAATCTATTCCTTGTTCCATACCACAGTCAATTAAAATATGCTTTCCGCAAGCTTTTAGATAAAAACAACTGCCTGTTACTTCATGAGTAGCTCCTAAAAATGTCAACTGCATTAAATTACCTCCTTCGTATCTAAATGTATATTTATTGCGTTGATAATCTTTCTAGTTTTGCCCGATCAATTATATTAATTGTTCCTCTGCCTAGAGAAACCATTCCTTCATCTTGAAAATATTTTAACATCCGTGTTACAACCTCCCTGGCAGACCCCAGGTGATTTGCTATCTTCTCATGAGTAATATCTATACTGTCAGTTTCTTCAATATTAGACTGTTCCAACAAAAAGATTGCCAGCCTTTTATCTAAAGTCATAAATAAGGCTTGCTCCATAATCCACATAACCTCTGAAAAGCGAGAAGCCATAAGTTCATTTGCAAAAGCTGAAACAGCCATGGATTCCCTAGAAAGTTTATCAAATACCCCCGTAGGTATAAGATAAGCTGTTGTTTCTTTTTCGGTTTCAATAAATATATCAAAGTCAATGTTCTTCATAATGCATGATGCGGTAAATATGCAGACATCCCTCTCAAATAATCGATAAAGGGTTATCTCCTTACCATTTTCAGAGACTATGTATGCCCTAACTTGCCCACTTTCAATAAGGAATAGACCAGAGCAATTACTAGAGCCACTACGCATTGCCTCCCCCTTTTGAAAATGCTTTTTGCTTATTGCACTCTTAATAAGAGATTTTTGATTATCATTTAATTCCTTCCAAAACTTCAAAGTCTCTTGATAATATTCCTTTTTCATGCTCATTCTACAATCATGCCTTTCATATTCACTCTACCATATATTATCATTATACTTTACATATACAACAAAATCCACAATAAAAACACATGGGGGAACTTTGACATGTCCCTCATGTGTTGTATTGCTTTAGTAATCACATATAATTACCTTACTGACTATTTATTTTGTAATTTCCTTTTTCCATAAGCCATGAAGATTGCAATATTCATATACAGCAATTACTTCATCATCATCTAGTGCAAATACTGCCTTTGGTTCCTCTCCTGGTTTCAGGTCTTTTCTCTGGCATCCATTCTTAGTATGAAGATAAATCCACATAATATAGTGCTTTTCTTCCATAGGATGAATCACATCTCCTACTTCAACCTGAACTATATTACCAACTATGGATACACTTGGAACATGCTTTTCTTTTGCTGCATCAACTGTGTTTGCAACTAGCTCTTCCATTACCTCACCACAGCATACTATGGGTATGCCTGAATCATTAATCTTTTCCATTATATTACCACAATGTTTGCACTCAAGAAACTTTAACTCCCTTTGCATCTTCCCTCTCCTTTCAGTAAATCCAATGTTTATCCCTACATATTTAGGTGATTTTATTATAACATAGGCTAATTAGTTATTCTAGTCACAGTAGATAAATCCTAGTACATATTGCCTTAACTTAGATGCCTATTAAACCTGCAGCATTTTTAAGATATCATCTTTGGGGCGGACACCAACAGCAGTTGCAGATACTTTTCCTTCTTTCATAACCATAAGAGTCGGTATACTCATTATACTGTATTTTGCAGCTAATTCGCTTTCTTCATCCACGTTAATCTTACCTACTTTGATACTGTCATTTTCTTTTGCTATTTCCTCGATTGTAGGAGAAACCATCCTGCAGGGGCCACACCAAGATGCCCAAAAGTCAAGTAATACTGGTTCCTTAGACTGTAATACCTCTTTTTCAAAATTATTTTTTGTTATTTTAATAGAAGCCATATTTATTCCTCCTTATATTATTTGTTCATTTGTTATGCCTACTATATCACGATACGCAAGACCTTTCTGTGATGTTATCACATTTGTAAAATGATTTAATATCTCTAATATTTACGGGTAAAACACTCCGAATTTTATATTGTTGTATTAAAGGGGGTATGATATGATATTTTTATATAGTTTTTCCACAGAAAGTGAGGATTATTATGAATACGAAAGCATTATTTAATAACGGATGGGAGTTTGCAAAGACTAACCTTGAAGTTACAAGCAGTAAGGGATTGTCATTTGAACCTGTAGCCATCCCACATGATTGGTTAATCTATAATACAAGAAATCTATATGAAACCAGTATCGGTTGGTATAGAAAAAATATTCACTACAAAAAGAGTAATTATAGAACTATCTTGTGTTTTGATGGTGTTTACATGGATTCTTCTTTATATGTAAATGATAAGCTTGTTGGAACATGGAAATATGGATATTCATCTTTTGAATATGACATAACTGATGCTCTTGTTGACGGAAATAATGAAATAATTCTAAAGGTAGTATATCAAAGTCCTAACAGCAGATGGTACTCAGGTGCTGGTATCTATAGAAATGTATGGCTTAAAACAAGATATAGCAATCATATTAAGACAAATGGTGTTTATATATCAACAAAACGACTTGAGGATAAATGGCAAGTAGAAGTTGATACAAGCCTTGTTATTAATAAGGAAGTTAATCTTACCCATACTATAACTTATAAGGACGATATAGTAGTTTCAACATCTCAAAGTATTTCACCTAATGAATCAGATGATGCTCTTACTGATAGTCAGGCTCTCTATGTAAGTAATCCTAAACTTTGGAGCCCAGATTCACCTGAGCTTTATATGATAACAACCACGCTTAAGGATAAGGATGGAAATACTATTGAGCTTATTACTCAAAATCTTGGATTTAGACATATATGTATGGACCCTAAGCTTGGTTTTATATTAAACGACCAAAACATGAAATTAAATGGTGTCTGTGAGCACCATGATTTAGGTGCTTTAGGTGCTGCCTTTAACGAAGCTGCCCTTATACATAGATTTAAACTGTTAAAAGAGATGGGCGTTAATGCAATTCGTACTACTCATAATATGCCTGCACCAGAGCTTATGGACCTGGCAGATAAGATGGGCTTTCTTATAGTCAATGAAGCATTTGATATGTGGGAAAGACCTAAAACCACATATGATTATGCAAGATTTTTTGATGAATGGGTAGACAAGGATGTTAAAAGTTGGGTCACCCGTGATAGAAACCACCCAAGTCTATTACTGTGGAGTATCGGTAATGAGGTCTATGATACCCATGCAGATGAAAAGAGAGGAAAAGAATTGATTCAAAGACTTATGGATTTAGTCTATAAGTATGATCCAAAGAAAAATGCCCTGGTAACACTAGGCTCTAATTATATACCTTGGGAAAACACCCAGAAGTGTGCAGATTTAATAAAGATTGTAGGCTATAATTATGCTGAAAAGTTCTATAATGACCATCATGAAAAATATCCTGACTGGGTTATCTATGGTAGTGAGACATCTTCTACTGTACAAAGTAGGGGTATCTATCACTTCCCTCTAGATAAATCTATTATGGCTGAAGATGATGAACAATGCTCATGTCTTGGAAATAGTACCACCAGTTATGGTGCCGCTTCTTCTGAAGCTTGCATAATTGCTGACAGAGATGTACCATTTTCCATGGGGCAATTCTTATGGACTGGATTCGATTATATCGGTGAGCCTACACCCTACCATACCAAGAACTCCTACTATGGTCAGCTTGACACTGCTACCTTTAAGAAAGACACCTATTATATCTATCAAGCAGAATGGACTGATTATAAAAAAGCACCTATGGTACATATTTTCCCCTATTGGGATTTCAGTATAGGTCAATTAATTGATGTAAGGGTTTGCTCCAATGCACCCCTAGTTGAACTATTTCTAAACAACAAATCAATAGGCAAGCATGAGATAGATCATGCTCATGGAAAGAAGCTTGTAGGAACCTGGAAAATACCCTATGAGCCCGGTGAGCTTAAAGCAATAGCCTATGATGAAGATGGTAATATTATAGCAACCGATATAAGAAGCTCCTTTGGGGATGCCGAGGAGATACAGCTTAAAGCAGATAAGGATACCATGGTATCTGATAGTAAAGATATTATATTCGTTGAAATAGGCATGCTAGATAAAGATGATAACCCTGTTGAAAATGCCAACAATAGAGTAAATGTTAAGGTATCAGGTGCAGGACGTTTAATTGGTCTAGACAACGGTGATTCTACTGATTATGACCAATATAAAGGAAGTAGTCGTCGTCTATTTAGTGGTAAGTTAATGGCTCTTATTGGTTCTAAGTTGGAGCCTGGAAAGATACAGATTGAGGTTTCTTCCAAAGGAATGGATACTGCCATCCTAGAACTTGAGTCAATTGAAAATAATACTGAGATATTATCCACAGATAAGGTGGCAGATTTGGTATTAGATGAAAATAAAGATTATCCTATTTTAACCGGTCATGCAGATGAGATTCCCCTTCGAAAGATTGAACTTGCTGTTCAAGATGACAATCCATCAGACTATGCACTAAGTAAAGACAGAGATAGCCTTATGGTTAAAGCTGTTCTTCATCCTGCTAATACATCATACAGGGATGTAGAGTGGAGTATAGTAAATGCTTCAGGTATTCCCACTAACATCGCTAAGGTAGAAGCAGATGGTCTTGATGCTAAAGTGACCGCACTGGCTGATGGGGAATTCTACCTCCGCTGCACCAGTTGTAACGGAACAGATAAAATCAAGTTAATTTTCCATTTGGAGTTTAAGGCAAGTGGAATAGCTTCTTACTACCATAATCCATATGAATTCTTATCAGCAGGATTATATGATTATAGTGAAGGAACAGTTACCAATGGTAACGAAAAGGGCGTAGCTACTGCACGGGGCGAAAGAACAGTGGTAGGATTCCACAACATTGATTTTGGTGATGTTGGTTCTGATACAATTACGATTCCTATATTTGCACTTAGTGGTGCCCCTTATCCCATTGAAATATGGGAAGGCATGCCAGAGCAAGAAGGAAGCACCTTACTGGCAGAAGTGGTATACCAAAAACCTTCAAGATGGAACCACTATCAAGAGGATACCTATAAGTTAGCAAAACGTATAAAGGGCATCTCATCTATCAGCTTTGTGCTTAAGGATAAAGTGCATATAAAAGGATTTTATTTCGAAAAGATAAACCGTGCTTTCGAACAACTAAATGCCTACGAAAATGATAAGATTTATGGCGTTGACTATAGTATCACAGAAAATAATGCTATACATGTAGGCAACAATGTCTTTATCGAGTATACTGAAATGGACTTTACCGATGAAGGAACATCAAAGATTACTATACGAGGAAAATCTTACATTGATAAGAATTCTATTGTAGTTAGATTTGAAGATGATAATGGCGAAAGCAGAAGACTATTATCATTTACTAAAACCGAAAATGTAGACACCCAGGTATTCGAATTTGAGAAGGTTACAGGTGTGCAAAAGGTTACATTTATCTTCCTACCTGGCTGTAATTTTGATTTTGAATGGTTTAAATTCAGTTAATTCATAATATTATTTCTTAAAGGGGGTGTTTCATAATTCTGAAACACCCCCTGACTGATGATCATAGTTATTCTTTCAGTCTTGTATTCTTAATGGAACTATTCTCTCTATTTCATATTGTGTATTTATCACTAACCACATCTGAGTGAAAAAATACATAACATTCCATAAACCTACCCCACGAATATTATGCCTGGGAACTAATCCAGCAAAGGCATCTATGCCCCTAGCATCCTTGAATCTTACTACATATTCAGAATCAATTGCATATTGAAAATAAGATATTTTTGTTACATCATCAAATTTTATGGCTGCATTAAATTCCCTGGCAATATCAATGGCTGCATTATATCTAATAGCTTGCCCTCTTGTGGCACCACTTAGTATAGGAAGTTCCCAAAAGTATCCTACGGTTGAAAACCCATAAAATATTTTGTCTGAAGAAACCATACTCACTGCATAGTTCAATATGTTATCTATTGTTTCAAAAGCAATAATGCCCTGGGAAACACCAAGAGTAAATCCTGCTTCGTAAGACATAAGGATAACATTATCAGCTAATTGTCCTAATTTATCATACTGCAAATCTTCATATAGAACATTGGTCATTACTTCAAATACATTTAATGTTAAGGATAAATTAATTTTATATCCTGCCAAATGAAGCCTTGTTGAAAGCTTATCTATAAATTCAACAAATAGGGGTCTATCCTCAGGTAAAACATATGGTGATATTAAATTAACTCCATAATAACCACTTCTATTTAATATCAAAATCAGATTATTGATTAAATTGTCCTGAGCTACTGGATTAATTAAAATATTATGGGTTACTCCTCTTCCTGCTTGATCGCCATCTGCTATTTCTGCTAATACCATTACTGGAGCAACACCATAGGCAATAGCCATTTGTATAATTTCAGAGTCGTTAACAAATAGGATATCCCCATTTTCATCATAATAATGACTATATATCGAGAGCATGGTTAAAAATGGCAGGGTCTTTTTAAGTATATCTAGGTTGACAAATGGATATACATAGCCATTGGTTGATATTGATGAGGTTTTTTCTCCCTCATACTTAATTACTATTATCTCACCTGGATATATAAATTTTCTATCAGAAAGATATGGATTATTTCTGAGAATTTCCATTAATGAAGTATTATGAGCACTGGCTATGCTAACTAATGTATCTCCTGGTTGTACAGTATATTCAATTTCAGGATATACCACCACCAATGCTTCACCTACTGCCAGGCTGTCTGATATATTAATACCATTTTCAAGAGCAAATCTATCTACAGGCTTACTATATTTTTGTGCAATGGAATCAACAGTCTCACCTTGCCCCACAATATGAATTATCATAATCCACCTCTATTGGACTTTATATCATTATATGAAATACAATTGCATTGTTTTACATTTACAAGTAAATATAGTCTTTTGAGTTATATGTATATTAAAAATAATCATATTGTTCAACACCAGGTATTGTATATACCCTACTATAGCCTACATCTATCAACAACTCTGCAGCTATAGAACTCTTATATCTCATATTGCAATAGAGAATTATGGGGGTGTTCATATTCACACATACCATAAATGGATTATTTGATATCTTTTGTAGAGGAATATTAATACTTCCTTCAATATGACCTGTATCATATTCCTCCTTGGATCTTACATCAACAATAATAGCTGTATTATCATCTAAGATAAGCTTTTTTGCTTCATCAGGGGATAATTGCTCAACTTTAAATTCTTTGCCTTTTAACTTAGGAATACGCTGCTCTCTATCAAACAACCTTGTAATAATTGACTGGGCCTCATCATAATCAATACTGCCTCTATGATCAAATATGTCATCTTTACTAGAGAGCATTATTCCTTTTACATAGACCTGTGCTATATGGATAACACAGGTTCGGCAAGAATATAAATCAATAAGGTCTTTTGCAGCAGGCCATTCATCCTCATCCTTTTCACCTAATTCATTCAAAAGTAC
>JAAYRE010000089.1 GCA_012518935.1 Clostridiales bacterium | reverse complement strand
TGCAAACTCATTATTCTTTAAAATAATTGTGGCTATTGCAGCAATAATAGTCCCTATACTTAGTAAGAAGAGAATATTCCATAACCAACTTAAGAATTTTCTTCTCCTTTCAACCATAGGTTTGAAATTAATATTAAGCACTGTCTTGGCAAACACATCCAACTCACTGCTTTTTTCATTACTATGATTTTCTAGTAATCCTGCCTTTTTGAGAGAAGTCATCAGATCATTAATATCAAGATCTACCTGAAATTCTTCTTTAATCTTCTCATTAATGTCAATTGCACTATTCTTCCCATCCATTAAGCCGATTGCATATTTAATTACTTCTTTCTTTTGCTGATCAACAATAAAATACTTATCAACAGATTTGCTTCCTACGACATAAAAATCCTTGCCTTTTTTATTCCAATAAAACCATACTCCTATGTCATTAACACATATTGGATTTTCAATTATCGCGTTCATAATAACTCCCTTTTATTTATTATATGTATATGATCTATTAAATTCATACAGCCTTTTTACAAAAAGCTCATAGTTTTCTGCACTCTTTTTCAATTTAACTAGATGCATCATAATTCGTCTGGCTGCAGCACTGATCATCCAACATCTACTCTCTGATATTTGATTTAACACCCCATACCTGTTGTAACTAAAGCCTTTACATAAAACAGTACATTGGCCATTAAGCCAGCATTTTTCACAACTTGTTGCTTTACTATATTGGGGATCTTTAAAGATAGTTTTTACTTCATTAAATCTTAGTTCATCCTCTTCTTCAATATTTCCCATATCAAATTTATCATCATGATAGAATTGATAGCATGGCATGATTTTGCCATTGGGATCTACAGTCAAGGAATGATAACCTGCGCCACAAGATAAAGCTCTTTTACGGCTGGCCATCTGCCTAATTAAACTTACTATCTCCACCGATTTGAAATCCTCTTGGTAAATCAGACGATGAAAGAAATAGTCGATTGACTCTCTCTCTATATCCTGCAGTATCTCTTTCTCTGCCTCATCAATTCTGCAATCATCTTCCGTTGTCTCAACTACTCCAACAGTAGCATAGTTAAAGCCAATTTCACATATATCATCCAACCAGTCCTTCACAATACCTTTCCTATAAGCTTTAATATGATTTTTATTGATCGTCATTTCACAACCAATTTTAAAATCTCTCTCTTTAGGAATACCGGAAAAATTGCTCTTAATTACATCATATACACTATCTATACTAGGCGAATATCTTGTTAGATCATTTAACTGTTTGTTACCATCAATACTTACTACAATATTAACTTTGTATTTATTGAAAAACTGAAATATCTCTTTATTCATAATAGTACCATTTGAAACTATTGAGAAAACAGGGGGGACAATATTCTTCTCCCTACAGTATTCATAGCACCATGGCACAAACTCTTTTATATTCTCATAACCTAACATGGGTTCTCCGCCAAAAAAATGGACCAGATTTATTCCGTCTTTATATTTTTCACAGAAAAATACAAAAGCCTTTTTCATGGTTTCTGCGCTCATTATATTGTTTGATGTCGCATTATATGTTCCATCATTAGCAAAGCAATAACTACATGTCAGATTACAACACTGGGTTGCTAAAAGACTCAGCCGTCCAAGCCTAGTACCTTCACATGCAAATGTATCTATTAGTTCATTGCTGGCAGCAAAGCTTTGTGAATATATTTCATCATATTTACTTTTACAAGCACTACTGACATCACAAAATGTTCCACTGATTTTATCAAACATAATCGATATACCATCTTCGCAAAACACTACATAATTTTCTTTATCAATCATCATTTGCTCCTTTTCAATTATTATTTTGTAGTCTATGATGCATGAGTAAATAATATATATAATATGAATGCAATGGTCTGGGTTTATGTATCTATCTTGCGCTTACTTTAACATCAGCTGAAGAATTACCATCTCTACCATTGCAGCATGAAATAGTTCCTCCATCACCTAGGCAAACCATATCCTCTAATTCTTCCATATCTTCCAATGTCATAACTTCAAATTCTTTCATAGCGATATTTCTCCTTTCATTTAGGGTATACTATTGTACGCTAGCTTTTACTGTAACACCTGTATTACCATCTCTGCCATTACAGCATGATATAGTTCCCCCATCACCTAAGCAAACCATATCCTCTAATTCTTCCATATCTTCTAATGTCATAACTTCAAATTCTTTCATAGATAGCCTCCTTGAAAAATCATTTAATACAAACCATTGCATCCATACTATGTCAACATATAAAGCTTATTAAACTGTGTATTCTCTTGATCATATATTTCTTCTATTAAGTTATTGACTTTATCAAAATAATCAGATAAGTTTTCACTATTAATGCGTCTATTTTCAAATGACAAGGTTCTTGTCAGTTCTCTCCATAATTTAGAAATACGTTTGAATTGAACTCCGATTTTCTCTAGTTGCTTTTCATGTAGCTTATGAGACATATTAATAAGTGTTTCTCCAAATTCTTTTCTGAAACAATAATTACTACCTGGCGTCATCATATCCCTCATGGTTATGCTATACAATGAGGCTAAACGTAGCTTTATTTCACTAGCTATCTTAGGATTTGAGAGTGATTGCTTTAGCTCATTATTTATTCTGATAATTTCTTGTAAATTACTTAGTCCAAACTTTATATCTTTGTAAGCATAGGCATTGTCAAGTATTGCTTCACTTCCGAAAAGCATAGTTTCACAAGTTGTCTTCATAGCATTCCGTAGAAGCTCATTACGATTATATGTTATCTCCTCTGCCTTGCTTGCTTCTATTTCTACTGTGAAATAAGAACGATTCACCTCTAGAGGAAATGTCTGGCTACTAATTGCCTGTTCAAAATCACTGATCTTAACTTTCTTAAGAGGTCTACTGCGTTTTTCTTTTAATTCAATATATAGATAGTCTTCATCAAAGTCATAACCACAAATCAAGGTACTTGAAATACAATGAACATCAAACTTCTTTTTAATTATATTAGGATTAAAAACATAACGAATATCAAAACGAGCTATAATTGGTTGTCCATTATCTATGTAATCTTTTATCTCAGATCGGATAT
>JAAYRE010000088.1 GCA_012518935.1 Clostridiales bacterium | reverse complement strand
TTGAAAGGAGAAGGATATGAAGAAAAAAATACTAGTAATATTAACATTTCTGTTGGTAATGATTTTAGTCGGATGCAGTGGCAAGAAATCCTCTATTACAGAAGAGGATGGCTCATTACAAGGCAAAGACTCAGACAGCACTGTAATGAATGGAGTATCCGATGATACCACTGCCGATAAGGATTTATCCGATGTAACTAATCAAACTAAGGATTTTATATCATCTGCCGATGCTTTGGCTTATAAAATGATATTTGAAGATAAGAACCCAATTGCTAATGATATGGGTACTTATGTAAAGACTCTTGATGCCTACGAGTTTGATAATATTCAGTATAATGGAAAATCAGTGAAAGCTATCCAGTTGTTTTGGCAATGTGAAGGTGGAAAAACTTTAGACTACGCCTCTTGGTTTAATAAAGAGCAATGGTCCGTAATTCTTTACTATGATAATGAGGAATTGTATGATCTAGATGCTTTTCCCTGCGAATATAGCATGGTTACTTCCGCATTGTCTACAATTAAACTGATGCAAAAAGAAGAAGGAGTTAATCTCTTATACGACGTATATTTTGACGATGAATATGCATCTCTAGTAACTAAAAAGGAGTATACTGATAAATGGAAGGATTACACCATGCAATTGGGGAATTTTCTGCAGGTTAAAGACTTATTCCATCATTATTACACATCATTAACATATCCTCAAGTTACTATTATATTAGAATTTGAAAAGGGTGATGCTTACTATACCTTCTATTTTAATCCCGGAACCATCTATATATTTAATGTAGAGTCTGGAATATATGATGATTCATTCCAACTTGCCATTAACTCTACCCCAACAGAATATATAGATGAACAGTATTGGCTTGATGAGTTGGATAATTTTAAAGATAGTAATTTCGATCTTACAGAAGCACTAACAGGGCCTTCCTTGAAAGATAGTAATGGAGACTACTTTAAGCTAGGAGCTGGTATCTATGGAAGTGCTATCAATAATTGTGCTATCAATTCCCCTGAACACATGATTGTTACAAAAAAGCATTTTAACAGTGTTACCATGACAAATCTTATGAAACCTAGTTATATACTAGATCAAAAGCAAAGCATACTTAATTTATCAAATAATATCAAGGATCCAGCATTAACCTTCGATACAATAGACAAAACATTACAATGGTGCCTCGATAATGGTGTTCAAATGCGTGGACATACCCTAGTATGGCATGCCCAGACTCCTGATTGGTTTTTCAAGGAAGGTTATAAGTCTGAAAACCCACTTGTGGATCAAGAAACCATGAAATACAGGCTTGAAAGCTATATTCAACAATATTTGACATATGTTCAGGAAAAATATCCTGGAGTAATTTATTGTTGGGATGTTGTAAATGAAGCTGTAGAGCCCTCCGAGCTTATGGGCGATAAAGATAGTTTCTTCTTTTGCAGAACCAAACATGGAGATAATGAACCAAATCTATGGTATGAGGTTCTTGGTCAAGATTATGTAGAATTGTCTTTTACCTATGCTAGAAAATATGTAGCTGATGGAGTATCTCTCATATATAATGATTACGGCACCTTTGATACTAAGAAATTAGAAAACATCTATAAATTATGTGATTATCTTAACCAGAAAGGCTTAATTGATGGAATAGGTATGCAAGGATATTGGGGAATTTCATCTCCAAGCTTAGGTACCTTAAAAACTGCCATCAATAAATATGCTGAATTAGGGCTGGAAATCCAGATTACAGAGTTATCAATTGGTGTTGATAATACAACAGAGGAAGGCTATATAGAACAAGGAAATCGTTACGCTTCTATTATGCGTTTATTACAAACTTTAGATATTGATGGAGGGGGCACGGCCAATATTACCAGTGTCACATTCTTTGGTCTTATGGACGGTTTTATGTTATATAGCAACGATACAAATACCTCTCGTCTATTTGACAAATACCTTCATAAAAAACCTGCATTTCATAATATTATGGAGACCTTCAACCTATTCTATTAAGGGTAAATCACATCATTATTATAAAAAGGGACTCCTCTTCATTTGTCATATAACTTTATATGTCCCGACCCAGTAGCCTTAAGGTGTCCGCCCATGGTACGAGCTTACGAGTGCCTTATGCGGGCACCTAAGTACAAGCCTTAACTTGTAAGGCTTGTACTTAGGTGCTGGAGTTAAAAATTCTATTACTTTCTTGTATTATAAAATCTATATAACCTAAAGCATCATTTCTTCTTTCAAAAATAGAATTGTAATAAGACCTTTTTCTATTTTTCCGTAATCTCATGGATTCATTAATAATCTTATGCCACTTTTGAGGAACAGTCTGCAATGCATATCTCAGGTATATACTCCATCTTATTAGCCCCTAAAGTTGATTTTTGATTTTAATATGTATCTATCCCCATTATTTGTTATTATGCATACGCTTATCATATTACATTAGGTACATTATGTCAATTTATATCAGAAGTTTTTATACCTTTAACCTTTTAATTTTTTTGTATACTAATATAGGTCAATGAGGCAAAAGACAAGGAGTAAAAACCAAAGCGTATTAACTCTGAGCATGTACCCTATATATTTATACAACAAAAAACTCAAAACATTACTGTCTTGAGCTTCAATTAACACCTTATTTAATTGACTAAATCCTACACATAGAATGCTAAGCATTCATTGAAAATGTACATCCTACGAGTATTACTCGCTATCTTAACAAACCTTATTAGATCAAGCCCTCGACCTATTAGTAACAGTCAGCTACATGTGTTACCACACTTCCACCTCTGTCCTATCTACCTGATGGTCTTTCAGGGGTCT
Source organism: Clostridiales bacterium (assembly GCA_012518935.1). Classification (GTDB taxonomy): domain Bacteria; phylum Bacillota; class Clostridia; order Lachnospirales; family Lachnospiraceae; genus Mobilitalea. Next base: position 30 of record JAAYRE010000088.1, on the reverse strand, counting down.
TAATTGCTTTCGCAATGGGATATCTAATCT
>JAAYRE010000087.1 GCA_012518935.1 Clostridiales bacterium | reverse complement strand
CAATGCAGGATTACCTGTAACATGAACCCTCCATGGTTCCTCTCCCAGCCTTAAAATTCTTTCTCCATTCTCTTTCGTTGTCGGGAAGTGTAGATGGGCAAGCTTGGTAACAGCATGTCTGACAGAATCATCAATGTTTCCAACTACTCTATCCCCACCACATACATGGGCAATAGGAATATTCATATATGACCCTACCGTAGCAGTAGAGATGCTTTCCTCTCTATCTCCCAAAACAAGCAACCAATCCGGATTCTCCCTTGTTACTATATCCGTTAATCCCATGATTTGAACACCTATGGACTTGCTTCTTCCGGATAATGAATCTGCTGATAGTAATGTTTCTAATTTTATTATATCGTACCCATCATTCTCAATTATTTTATATGTGTTACCAAAAGTGGGTGACAAATGAGTTCCGGTCACTACTACTTTAAGCTGTAAATCATTCCTCTTTATTAGCTCATCAAATATAGGTTGCAAAATAAAATATTCAGATCTTATACCGGTAACTGCTAATATTTTTTTCAAGCTTCTCACTCCATCCCTATTCTTAAATCATCCTCGTCAATTATTACATCTTCAAATGTTCTAAACATATACCTACCATATATAATTTCCTTAGCCTCATAGGGTCTTCCTTGAACAAAGCATTCCAAGGCTTTAAACCAGTTCTCTGTTGATGCGAAAGAGAGTGAGCTACCACCCGCTATTCTTGGATTTATCTCTATGAAAAATATATCATCCCCATCTTTAAAGCATTGGATGTTTATTATCCCAATGGGTTTAAGCATGTCCACTATTACTCTGCAATATCGGATTATTTGCTCATCATATATTGTTACACCTTTTACTGATAGCCCCGATTGCACTCCTAATCTCTTACGTGGAATAATATATATAGGTTTTGAGTTAAAATCACAAAGAACATCTATGGTATACTCTATACCTTTAACTATTTCTTGAGATACCTTACCATCCATGGAAAAATTATCAGGTAATTTATCCTTAAATACTATACCTGCACTTCCTCTGCCAATCCTTGGCTTAATCAAATCATATTTAAATGAGAGAGAGGTCCTTGGAGTGGGGATATTGCTTTCAATAAAAAAGTTATATGTATTCCATTTATCAAAGCAAATATTAATCGCTCTTTCGTTAGATATGATGATCCTAGCTTTATATTTCTCATAAAAACACTCTTTTCTTTTACTCCACTCTAACAATCCCTCATTAACTGAAGGAAAAATTATATCAATATTTTCCCTCTTGATTATTTCTTCTATTTTCTTAAAACAATTAGCATCCGAATATCTAGGAACAATATATGCTTTTGAAACATTGTTAAAGCCAGCAGACATATCGTCTATATCTATTCCAACAATGTTCCAATTCATTTCTTTATAGTATTTAAGCTGAGTGCTAAATACCATACTTCCTATACCTTCGACTAAAATGTTCATTATTTCACCCCGTTGTGTAGAGCATCATTAAAGATTCTATTTACATCGTTATTTGACAGTGTCATATTATTATGAACTATTGCAAATATAGCATCCATATTGCTTTGAGGATATGATACGATTTGCCCTTGTTCCTTTATCTGTATGATTTTAGGATTATCAAAGCATTTATTTGCAGTATAAAATATTTTATCATAATCTACAGCTAACACTTCATCTTCGTTATTATAGACATAATCAAAGAATAGTTCATTATCTAAGGAGATTTTATTCTCCACCGGAAGTCCTAATAATAAATTAATATAGTTATCCATATAATTGTAATTATAAGAATCTTTTGAAAGTACTACATCAAAATAGTCACCGGGAATGCCAAAATCGATTTCTAGTATTTCAGTTCTATCCTCTTCAATAATTAAATCTATTTTTATGCCAGAATCAACTATATTTAGTTTATCAATTACATCTTCAAATAAAGAGAATATCCTTTTTTTATGATTTTTCTCAGGTCGCAATCTTCCTGTAAAAAAAGTTCCCTTCATACTAGTTCTTTCCATAACTGAATAAAACATAATCTTCTTGTCTTTTATTAGACCGACTACCCTATACTCTTTACCATCTAAAAATTCTTGAATAATATAGTCTCTTTTAGTTATTTTATCAAATATATCCTTATCGTATTGATTATTATGTAATAATAATATATTGCTACTGGATCCTCCCATATTATCCTTTAAAACGAAGGATTTCTCCTCAAAATCTTTTTTTATATCTCTGTAAGAATTATATTCCATTAATGTTGATAGCCCGTGTTTTTTTAGAACTCGTCTTTGATGGCTTTTATCAGCCATTATATTAATAAAATGATCGCCCAGCTTGCATTTAAGATTAAAATAATCGATAATTTTTTGTTGAGTTACAAGAGCTTTTCCATAGGAAAAGCTCAATGCCCCTTCAAATTTCAGTTTTAAAGATTCAAGCCAGCTTATAGCAGCTATATAATCCCAGGTACTTATATTTTTAAACATATAGCATAATTGCTTTCCTGGTGCATTTTCATCCTTATCAAATGCAATTACAAGATACCCTCGTTCTACCAGTCTACGAATTAGTGGTACTTGGTTTTTTCCGGCACCAACGGAAATAACATATTTATTCTGTCCCAACCCTATCACCCCTTCTTATAAGCTTCTATTAACCAATGAGCAGATTTATTGCCTAGAGAACCGATCGGCTCTTTACCCCTATGCCCAAGTTTAAGATTAGAAAAGCCATTAAGTAGTTTCCTTACACCAGCTTCATCCCAGAAATACATTTTTGTCTGCTTTACTTCATTTAATCCTGAATCAAAATAATCTACTAAATATCTATTATCCTCTATCTTTTTGCCGGATGTCCTTCTTGTATCCTCTTCAGATCTTAATGTGAGAAGAAACATCCCATTCGGCTTTAATATTGACAATACTTTATCTATAAATTCCTCCTGATCCTGTCTTTCAAGATAATGAATTAATCCCCAAGCTATAACAATATCAAAGCTCTCTTTTTCTAATTCTAAATCTTGAACCAATCCTTTAACAAATTTGATGTTTTTAAGTCCTAAACTCTCACTGCGATTTTTTGCGAATTCTATAGATGCCTCTGAACTGTCAACTCCCAAACTATCAATTCCCATTTGTGCCATAAGCATAGTATGTCTGCCGGCACCACAAGCTAAATCTATCCCTTTTGAGAATTTACCCTTATGTTTGTTTAAAGAAGATACTACATTTTCATCGGGCCAAATCAATAAGCTTCTTCCCTCCGAATAAACCTTATTCCATGTTTCGACATTTAAGTTTTGCATTAAAATCATCCTCCAATAATTTTTTTATAGCTTTTAATAGATCGTCTTTCACAAAATTTGCATTAACATTAAATATTTTATCTTGTCCGGCTAAGCCGGTTTTTACTAAAATTGTTTGTAATCCTGCATTCTTTCCAGTCATAATATCTATTGTTGTATCCCCGACCATATATGATTTGGATAAGTCTATATTATGTTTTTTTGCTGCTTCCAAAATCATTCCGATCTTTGGCTTTCTGCAATCACAGTCAATCTTATATTCTTTATTCTCTTCCGGATAACCTTTATCAGGGTGATGGGGACAAATAAATATATCATCCAAATATGACCCGTTTTCCTTATACAAAAGTTCTTCTAATTTACGATTTATATTCCAAGCTTCTTCCAATGAACATAAGTTTCTAGCTACAACAGGCTGATTTGATATTACAATGCAAATGAAATCACTATCATTAATCATTTTTATAGCTTCAGCTGCATTCTTTTCCAATTCTATATCTTCCTGCTTGTGTAACAATTCTTTGTACACATTAATGGTACCATCTCTATCAAGAAAAATACATTTTTTCTTATTCATATTTCTATCAACTCATCTTCTTCAAAATCTTTTTTAGCCTTTCTCCCTAAAATATCAAACCACTTCATTGGGCTTATTCCCTCACCAGGCCTTTTTACTGCAAGGTTTTTCTCAGTAAATTCTTCTCCCTTGTTTATAGGACATTTAGCAACTATACTTTTCCTTGCTACAGTAATATTCTTCATTTCTGACTCAGAAGGCATTTTCACCCCATCACCCATAGCCTTTTCAATATTGCGTATGGATTTTATCATTTTAGTCAGCTCATTAGGCTCCAAGCTTGCCTTATGGTCAGGGCCAGGTAATGCTTTATTAAGTGTAAAATGCTTTTCTATCACGGAAGCCCCCAATGCTACAGCAGCTACAGGAACTTCAATTCCCTCCGTATGATCCGAATAACCTACTTGAAGATTAAATTCTTCTTTCATGGTCTTCATGGCAGCTAAATTCACATCGCCATATGGTGTTGGATACTCTGTATTGCAATGGAGCAGGGTTATATTATCACGGTTGTAGTCATCAAAAACTTCCAGGGCATCACTAATCTCTTCTATCGTACTCATACCCGTAGAAAGTATTATCGGTTTCTTTGTTTTTGCAAGCTTTATCAGATATGGCTTGTTAGTTATTTCACCAGATGGAATCTTCCAAAACCTCATAGATAGCTGTGATAGGAAATCAATACTATCTTCATCAAAAGGAGTTGATAAAAAATCAATTCCAATCTCTTTAGCATAGATACTAAGTTTTTGAAATTCTTCAAAAGATAGCTCTAATTTCTTAAGCATGTTAAATTGCGTCTCTTCATTTGAGGTATTTTTTATCTGGTATTCAGCTTTAGAGGCCTGCTTAGACACTAGGTTTTCTGTAACATATGTCTGGAACTTTACCGCATCAGCTCCGGCTTTTTTAGCTTCACAAATCATCTCTTTAGCTCTGTTCATATCACCATTATGGTTTACGCCAGCTTCTGCAATTATATAGGTTTTATTCATGCTCCACCTCTCTACATGGATTACCGAATGCTATTGTATTACTTCTAATATTGGATAAAACCACACTACCCATTCCTATCATTGTATCCGGGCCTATTATTAATCCTTGCCTTATTACACTTCCTGCCCCTATATGGGTGTTTGCTCCAATGCCCACATTACCACATAATATACTACCAGGTGAGATATGAACAAAATCATCGATAGTACATTCATGCTCTATGGTGGAAGAAGTATTAATTATCGTACAATTACCTATGGTTGTCCCCCCATTGATAGCAACATTCCTTCCTATATAATTACCCTCACCAAGAGTCGCAAACTTACTAACCATAGCCGACTCATCAATAATATTTGGTATATTAAAACCAATTCTTTTTATGGTTTTGTATAGTTTGCTTCGAATAGAGGTGTCTCCAAGACTTCCTACTGTAATAAAGGCATCCATATATCCCTCTTTGTGAAGCCTCTCTAAATCATCATCAACTCCGATAATAGGTACCCCTAATATATCAGAGCATTCATCTTTATAGGCTTTGTCAATGATTCCGATATCTTTATATAAATTTAATGCTAGAAGGCTGTCCAGTACTGATATACAATGTCCACCGGCACCTAGTAATAGAATTTTACACATTCCCACTAAGCCTCTCTCTCATCTTTTCTAATTCTTCCATTTGTCCCATGTCCAACCAGGCATTCTCGCTTATGGGATAAATACCTACTTTTTCATTGTTGTCAATGCAACTTTGTATAATATCAGTAATATGTATAAATGTATCACTAGGTATTTTCTCTAAAAATTCAGGCTCCAAAACATACAGTCCTGTATTAGTCAAGAAATTAAAACTGGGCTTTTCAATGAGTTTCTCTACTTGTCCAAAATCGTCCAATTCAATTGTACCATATGGTATAGTTGTACGCTTAGTAGCAGCAACTATTGTAATTAAATTTCCTTGCTCCTTATGATATTTAAAAATTTCAGAATAGTCTTCTTCAATAATAATATCACAATTTGTTACAAAAAAGGAATCGTCGTACCTACCCGTAAGCAGCTTTAGGCCTCCCCCTGTTCCTAAAAACTTTTCTTCATCAATAAAACTAATATCCCTCTTTGTCTCATTATCTATAAAGAAGGATTTTATAAAATTCTTTTTATAATTAACTATCATATCAAAATGCTTACAACCATAAGCCTCAAAATAATCCATAATAATCTCAGTTATAGTCTTATCACCAATAGGAATTAAAGGCTTGGGAAGTATCTGGGTATAAGGATATAGCCTTGTTCCCTTACCCCCAGCCATAATAACAACTGGCACATTTAATTTCGCATTTCCAATCGGTTTAAAATTATATAGAAAATAAATAGTTAATATGTTTTTGTCCTTGTCCACTTGTGGTAAAGCAGTAATTGAGTGTTTTTTCATATAAGCCATATAATCTATTTTATCTCCGTTAGTAATATATCTTGGATTATAATTGGCAATATCTTTAATATATGAGTTCAAGTCACCTCGACGCAGAATAAATCTTCGAATGTCTCCGTCTGTTACAACACCCAATAGCTTATTATCCTTACATATAAAAGCCACACCCTTGGCGTTAGTATCTATAACTTTCATAACTTCCAACACAGTTTGTTCTTCAGAAACAATAAAGTCACTTAATATCATTTAGACCTCCCCAATATATGAAACTCTTTATACTAATAGTTAAGTATTGCTTTAGCTACAGTACTAACCTCATCTTTTGATAAACCAGAGCTACAAGGTAAGTTCAGTACATGGTCATAATAATAAATCGCTTTTTTAATTTCATAAGACTGAGAATCATCATAAGGTTTTAAGCTATGTATAAGCTTCCAAATCGGTCTTGTCTGAATACCTTGTCTATTAAGTTCATTTAGAAGATTATCTCTATCTTCAGCAATATAAGAATAAAACCAATAATTTGGTCTTATATTCGCTCTAAAAGGCAATAGGGGTATTCCTAAGCTCTGATATTCATAATAATTTTCTTTTTTTACAGATATAAATTTCTCCAATTGTTCCAATTGTGCAAGGCCCAAAGCTGCTTGAATATTAGTCATACGATAGTTATAGCCTATTTCATCATGTACAAAATATAAGGCGTCATTTTTAGCCTGAGTGGATAGATAACGGCACCTATCTAAGTAATCCTCATTATTAGATACAATCATACCACCGCCACCGGTTGTAATAATCTTGTTACCATTAAATGAATATACGCCTATATCACCTATAGTACCCGCATGCTTACCTTTAAAGACTCCGTCTGTATAATATGTTCCCAGGGCTTCTGTCGCATCTTCAATAATTTTTATACTAAATCTATCGGCAATGGCTTTAATTTTTTCCATGTCCGCCATATTACCAAACACATGAACCACTATCATGGCTTTAATGCTTTTTCCTGTCTTTCTATTAACTAAAGTGTTATTAACCAACTCACATTCGCATGTGCAGAAGCTTTCCAGCTTATTAGGATCCATGGTTAATGAATCATCGCAGTCCATGAATATAGGCTCCGCCCCAGCATACTTCACCGGGTTTACTGCGGCTATAAATGTTAATGTTGGTACTATAACCTCATCTCCGGCTTCTACTCCACACATCAATAAAGCTAGGTGTAACCCTGAAGTCCCATTTTGACATGCTACCGCATTTTTAGTTCCAACATATTTTGCAATCTCATGTTCAAAATCATTAATATAGGGTCCCGCTGTAGATACCCATTCCGTCTCAATGGCCTTTGTCACATACTCAAGCTCTCTACCTTTCAGATTAGGAATAGATAGGGGTATTATATTTTGGCTCATAAGGGTGCCTCCAATTAAATATTATATATGTCTGACTTATATCTATCCAGATTATTCCTAAAGAATTCTATGGTTTCTGCTAAGCCCTGTTCAAATGTATATTTTGGTTCCCAGCCTGTAATATTCTTAATCTTCTCATTAGATCCTAAAAGTCTGTTAACCTCACTCTTTTCTGGGCGAAGCCTTTGCTCATCACATATGATTTTCACACCTGGATTAATCTGACTTATCAGCTCCTCAGCCAATCTGCCAATAGAAATCTCATCTTGTGTGGCAATATTTATCTCTTCACCAATAGTCTTTTCCGACTTTGCTATCTCGATGAATCCATTGGCTGTATCCTTTACATAATTAAAATCTCTTGTCGGAGTTAATGAACCCAATTTTATCCTATCTTTACCAGATAAAAGCTGCAATATAATTGTAGGAATTACAGCCCTGGCTGATTGTCTTGGACCATAAGTGTTAAATGGTCTTACAATAGACACAGGAAGATTAAAGCTTCTATAAAAGCTTTCTGCCAACCGGTCTGCACCGATCTTTGTTGCTGAATAAGGAGATTGTCCCTGGTATGGATGTTTTTCATCGATTGGAACATACTGTGCGGTACCATATACCTCTGACGTAGAAGTTATTAAAATTCTGCTGGTATTAAGTTTTCTAGCCGCTTGAAGAACATTTAATGTTCCCTTTATATTGGTGTCTACATAGGAATCAGGAGAATGATAGCTAAAAGGAATTGCTATAAGAGCGGCCAAGTGAAATACTTTATCAACACCCTTCATAGCTTCAAAAACCCCATTAGGATCCCTGATATCTCCTGAAAAAATTTCTATTTCATTAAGTTTTTTTTCTGGTAGTGAGTCCAACCAGCCCCATGAATTGAAAGAGTTATAGAAGGTAAATGCCTTTACATCATACCCTTCCTCCAAAAGTCTCTCTGTTAAATGACTTCCTATAAATCCATCCGCACCGGTAACTAACACCTTCATCTTAAGGTCCTCCAATAAATCATTCCTGATATTTGGTAATTAAATTTTCATTATTATTATACAACATAATCTGGCATAATACTACAAAATACCTTGAATACTATATGTATTCCATATTTTCATCAAATACCTCTCGGGTAAAGTCCGAACCTTCAATTATTGCATTAAATATGGCTATAGACTTCTCATATGTTTTAATTTTATCCTGAATTTCATCATCAGTAAAATTATATAATTCAGAAATTTGTTGAGTTGCTTCCGCTGTGATAAATGCATCGATCAAATGATAAGCCGGTTGTTCATATATGAATTTATTAATCTTACTTATTCTATTAAAATTCTTTTCCGTGATATGATTATCAGAAAAATTGTTATTATATATTCTTATTTGCTCTTCACATATCTTTATTGCATCCTTTGCTTTTCTTTTTAGACTTTGTAATTCGTCGTATGTGTCAGATAAATATTTCCTTATACCCTTCATTTCGTCCTCACTAAATGTACTTCCCTTGCTGTATATAGCACTATTATAAACACCATTCTCCACACCATATTTATCAATCACATTATTTAGGGACATCTGGATTGCTCCCTCAATCTTGGCACCTCTATCTTTTGTATCAAAAACCTCTACATTAGGGTACAATATTATAGCGTCTTTAAACCATATTAGGAATTGATACCAATCAGTTCTTGAAAGGATCTTTTCTCCATCAATTCCATCCACATATAAATCTCGAGACCGATTTCTCTTTTTAGATGATTCTAATGCAGTTACACCTGCATGAGTTAATTCACCGTCATATGCTAAATCTTGACCAACCAAAGCAATCTTCTTAAATCCCAAGAATAGACATGCCGAAAATGCTGTAGTTGCTACGGAAGCACCCGTAAATATAAGTGGTGGTTCTTTCTTTTGAGATAGGTATATTCTTTGATAAAATTGATTACAGCTATAGAATATTTTTTTACCCTTATGCTGCTGGAGTACCTCCCAGTTAGAATCCATTGAACATAATAGGGGAATTGTTACATCCGTCCTTGTAGTAAAATACTCTAGTGGTTTTATAGGATCAACAGTAACTATGAAGTCAGGTTCAATTCCAGCATCTAATAAATAATCCAGAATTCTATCTACAGCAAATACATATGCTTTTCCTTTGGCTTTGCGAAGATAATCTATACTGCCTTTTAAGGATGGACCTGCTGCAACAATAATAGCTGGAATATCAGTATTTATATCATCTTTTATATCCATTAATCTATTACTTTCCTTGAGATATCTTAAATTAAATATCCCATTAGTGATATACCTTCTTCCAAAATATCGCTCTGTATTAATGTTTGTTCTCTCACGGATAAGTGCATCCTTGATTTCTTTCCAAAAAAATATTGCTTGTTCAGGAAACAAATCCTCATATCCCGGATGTACACAATTAATTTGAGAATTTATATTTGCAATATTAACTATATATTGAAAGGCTTGATGAAAATCAAACTCATTTATCTCCTCAATAGTAAGTATAATAGATTTCTCCCTAATAATATCAGTAATATCATAGTAAAGCAGCACATGATATAATATATCTACACTTGGTTCATAAACAACAATAATATCTTTAGGACCTTTGTTTTTTGCAAGTTCCCTCACGAAGTAACCGTTGCCCAAACCAAATAAACTTATTACAATATTTAAATTGGTAAACTTGTACTGTTCTACCCATCTTTCGGCTTCGTTTCTGGGACTATAGCTACTGTTTAAACGATGTAGAGCATTACTCTTTTGTACAAGTAAATATAATTCCCCATCCAAGGCCTGTTCGGATTCTATTATTATTGTCGGATTAGCCGTATGTTCATTAATATAATTATCTAATTTTTTATATAGTTCTTCTCGGTTTTCCTTTAAACAATTCATATTTGACTCGAAATAATCCATACACATTTACTCCCGTCTGCTTTATCTTCATTTATTTACAAATCCGTTCTAGTAAAGGTTTTAGATCAAAATATAGTATATCAGATAGCAATATAGTGTCCCCATTTTCAATTGCAATCATAGCATTTGACAGCACAATATTTAATACCTCTTGGTTTATATCTTTTTCCTTACTTCCTATCCGCGTTTCTAATATTACATTATTTGTATTTATTAATAGCGCAAGAGTATTATCAAGCATATCATAACCCTCTTTTACTTTTTGCTGGTAAAATAGTGCGGTATTATCATCAATAGCTTTTGAAGCTTCCATAATCATGTTTTTAGGTATTGCTCCCATAGTGCCTCCTTAAAAAAATTGAGGCTGACCTAAGCCAGCCTCAATTTGAATGAATAAATGATTACTGTAATAATGCCAGTACACCCTGTGTCTGCTGATTAGCCTGAGCAAGCATTGATTGTGCAGCCTGTTGTAGAATGGTGTCCTTAGCGAACCTAACCATTTCCTTAGCCATATCAACGTCACGGATACGAGACTCAGCTGCTTGTAAGTTCTCTGCAGTATTATCAGCATTAGCAATGGTATGCTCTAATCTGTTCTGTAATGCTCCAAGTGCAGATCTCTGTGTTGATACTTGGTTAAGAGCTGACTGAACGATAGTTACATTAGCTGTTGCTGATGCATGGCTACCAACTCCACTAGCAACATTAGCAATACCAATAGCTGAAGCTTTCATATTACTAACTGAGAATACTATGTTCTGACCTGAGTTAGCACCAACCTGAAGGTTCTTAGCTGTGAAAGTTCCATTAAGTAATTTCATGGTATTAAATTCTGTCTGGTTAGCGATACGATCAACTTCTTCTGTTAAAGCTTTTAATTCAGCTTTAATAGCATCACGGTCAGCAGATACGTTAGTATCATTAGCTGCCTGAACAGTAAGTTCTCTCATTCTCTGAAGAATGGACT
>JAAYRE010000086.1 GCA_012518935.1 Clostridiales bacterium | reverse complement strand
CTATTACCTGATTGACACTAGGACAATTATATCATGGGCTTAACCTAGCCGATTGATATTGATTATATAAAATTTAAAGAAAGGAAAGTATAAATCTTAGTATCTAAAGATATTATACGAGGTAGGTCATATCATGAAAAACACTATATGGTCAAGGTTGATTCTATGTTTTATGATTTCTATAGCAACAGCTTTCGTATTCCTAAATACATATGGTATGAACCTACTTAAAAATAGATTAACAAGGGAGCAGATTAATCTTCTTCACAAAGAAGCTTCATTAATAGTATCAGTCTATAGAGGGCAAATCTTTGATGAAGGAGATATAGAAGACCTTGCTTCTCAGTTTACTTCCCTCGATAACTACCTTAATATCCGTGTGTGGATAGTCAATCGCAAGGGAGATATTGTTGCAGATTCCTCCAATGTATCTAGTCCTCCTAATGTAAATATTAACGATCTAGATCCTGAATTTTTAAGGAAAACTCTATCTGAAAACACTATGTTCGATAATTTATTTTATGAACCAATGCTAAGTATTATCCATAGAGTAGATTATAACTTCCAACTACGAGGTTTTATTGTACTTCATTCTCCTATGAGTGAGATTGAAGATAGAACCAATATATACTTGGATGTAATTAACATCTTGTTTCTAATATTGTTTGCCTTGTTGTTCTTTATTTTTATATATATTCATTACATCACAGCCAAACCCCTAAAGAGTCTAATGAAGGCTGCAAAGGAATATAGCCTAGGTAATTATAAATACAAATTAAATATACATGGACTTAGCGAATATAGGGATTTGGGAGCAGCCATATCATTTATGGCAGATGAGATTAGTAAGTTAGACGATTATCAGAAGAAATTTGTCGCTAATATATCCCACGACTTTAGGTCTCCCTTAACCTCCATTAAGGGATATGCAGAGGCTATGTTAGATGGTACTATACCCCCCAGTATGCAACAAAAATATTTAAATATAATTCTTTTTGAGACAGAAAGGTTAACCAAACTTACTTCAGATCTTTTGGAGCTTAATAGATTCGAAAGTCGCAGTGCTCTTCTTGATATAGTATCCTTTGATATTAATCAGGTTATTAAGAAGACTGCCGAAAGCTTTGAAGGTATATGCCGCGACAAGAAAATAACCCTAAATCTTGTGTTTTACTCCAATGAAACTTATGTAGATGCAGATATGGGTAAGATACAGCAGGTCCTATATAATTTGATAGATAATGCCTTAAAATTCAGTCACAGTAATTCACAGATCAAGGTGACCACCGAGGAAAAGGGAGACAAGATATTTGTATCGGTTAAAGATTATGGGATTGGTATCCCCAAAGATTCCATAAAAAAGATTTGGGAGCGTTTCTACAAGACCGATTCTTCCAGAGGTAAAGATAAAAAAGGTACGGGATTGGGGCTTTCCATTGCTAAGGAAATCATCCAAGCCCATAATGAGAACATTAATGTTATCAGTACTGAGGGGGTAGGAACAGAGTTTATCTTCTCTTTATCAAAAACCTCTTAGATAATTACAAGAGATCATTATAATTATTATAGTTCATTCCAATTATGATGATGTAGATTTCCCTTATGTCCTAGACCTTCAAAGTTGTTTTGCCTTAATGCTTCATATAGAACAATAGCTACAGAGTTGCCAAGGTTTAAGGATCTAATATCTTCTACCATGGGGATGCGAATACAGTTATCCCTGTTGGCAACTAAAAGCTCTTCTGGAATTCCAGCACTTTCTTTGCCAAACATTATATAGGAGTCTGAGTTATACTGAACATCAGTATACGCCTTGCTTGCTTTCGTTGTAGCCATATATATTTTAGGATTATTATTTTTAACTAGGAAATCTTCATAGTTATCATATACAGTCAGGTTTAGCATATTCCAATAATCTAAACCTGCTCTTTTTATTTGCTTTTCATTCAATCGAAATCCCATGGGTTCAATCAAGTGAAGCCTTGTACCTGTAGCCACACAAGTCCTGCCTATGTTACCGGTATTTGCAGGAATCTCCGGTTCTAATAAAACAATATTCATAACAAACGGCCATATTATTGTGAAACCAGGTCCACCTTCTATGACCGCACCACTCCCTTCAAACCATATATGTAAGTCATTCTTTTATTGCTATATTAATCTCAATCCTTTTACCCTCATCGTACTCCAAAGGTATGCAGATGTTTTTAGAAAATGTATGAGAAAATGACATGGTACCACTTCCTATTGTCGGTGGAGTTATATCTATATCAATTCCCTGAGTTGAAAAAATTGTAGCTGAATTTCCAAGAATCATATTACCCAACTCGCTTATTGCACTCTTTGAGAACTCGTCCATCTCAGTTACCGGCATCATTATCATCTTGGATGCAAGATCACATGCAATATCATGCTCAAAAGCAATCATAACCTGACCCTTCATCTTACCGGTAAAACCTATAATAATAATTAATGTATTATCCAAATAAATTGGATCTCTAATGTATGGTTTTCCAATTTTGGTATCAATAAAGCACATTTCCTTAAAAATTTTTGATGATGCCATCAAAAACGGGTTAATATGATCCACATTAATTGTAGACATTTTAGTTACCTCCTAAGTGTCTTCCAACGAATTTATCTATTCTTTCCAGTGCATCTTTTAGATTTTCTATAGAATAAGCATATGAAATACGCAAGAAACCTTCTCCACACTCTCCGAACGCTGTTCCAGGAACCACAGCCACCTTCTCTTCCATCAATAACTTGGTTGCAAATTCATCTGAAGTCATATTGAGTTTTTTAATTGAAGGAAATACATAAAAGGCCCCGTATGGCTCAAAACAGGGTAACCCCATTTTTCTAAAAGCATGCACTAGATATTTTCTACGCTTATCATAGGCATCCCGCATCATTTCAACATCGGAATCACCATTTTTCAAGGCCTCTATAGCTGCATACTGACTGGTTGTTGGAGCACACATAATAGCAAATTGGTGTATCTTAGTCATCTGATATATAATATTCTCAGGACCAGTAGCAAACCCAAGCCTCCAACCTGTCATGGCATAAGCTTTTGAAAATCCATTGATAACTATGGTTCTTTCTCTCATACCAGGAAAAGAAGCTATAGACACATGATTTTTTCCATAAGTAAGCTCTGCATAAATCTCATCGGATATTACATATAAATCCTTATCTTTTATTACATCAACAATATCCTTTAGGTCATCATAATCCATGATGGCTCCAGTAGGATTGTTAGGGAAAGCTAGAATTAAGATCTTGGTTTTATCTGTTATGGCAGATAATAATTCATCTCTTGTTAATTTAAACTCATTTTCTTCTTTTAGATCAATACTTACAGGATGGCCTCCTGCAAGAATGGCGCAAGGCTCGTATGATACATAACATGGCTTAGGTATCAATACTTCGTCCCCATCTTCAACCATAGCCCGGAGAGCCAAATCGATTGCTTCACTTCCGCCAACTGTCACAAGAACCTCACGGGAATAATCATATTGCAAGTCAAATCTTCTATGTAGATAGTTGCTTATTTCAATCTTTAATTCTTTAAGGCCTGAATTTGAGGTATAAAAAGTCCTTCCTTTTTCCAAGGAATAAATACCTTCTTCTCTTATATGCCAAGGTGTATCAAAGTCAGGCTCTCCAACGCCCAATGATATGGCATCCTTCATCTCAGTAACAATATCAAAAAATTTTCTAATGCCTGAGGGCTGAATATCAACTACTTTTTGTGATAGTGGGTTTCTCAAGGGCTAATCAACATCCTTTCAT
>JAAYRE010000085.1 GCA_012518935.1 Clostridiales bacterium | reverse complement strand
GCAGCAACCTTATTCGGTGTTTCTAGAACTAGATTCTTTAATTCCTCATCAACAGGCTCTGCCTCTTGGCTGTTGTTGACAATACCATTAAAATATTTATTTGACATGGATATGGTACGGTTAACTAAATTACCAAGGGTGTTTGCCAATTCTGAATTGATTCTCTCAACCAGAAGCTCCCAGGTAATAACCCCATCATTATCAAAGGGCATCTCATGAAGTACAAAAAACCTAACAGCATCCACACCAAATATCTTCACTAAATCATCGGCATATAGGACGTTGCCCTTAGATTTACTCATTTTATCTCCTGAATTACCTTGTAATAACCAGGGGTGACCAAATATTTGCTTTGGAAGGGGAATGTCTAATGCCATAAGGATGATTGGCCAATATATAGTATGAAATCTTAATATATCTTTACCGATAAGGTGCAAATCTGCTGGCCAGAACTTCTTAAACTGCTCACTGCTGTTACCGTCTGCATCATAGCCTATTCCTGTTATATAGTTACATAATGCATCTATCCAAACATAAACTACATGCTTATTATCAAAATCCACGGGAATTCCCCATTTGAAAGAAGTTCTTGACACACACAAGTCCTGTAGGCCTGGTTTTAGGAAGTTATTAACCATCTCATTCTTTCTAGATTCCGGCTGGATAAACTCTGGATTTTCTTTGATATGAGCTATAAGATGATCAGCATATTTACTCATCTTAAAAAAATAGGCATCTTCCTTGGCAGCTTGAACTTCTCTGCCACAGTCAGGACATTTCCCATCCTTTAACTGGGAGTTGGTAAAAAAAGATTCACAGGGAGTACAATACATACCCTCATAAAAACCCTTATAGATGTCACCCTTGTCATAAAGCTTTTTAAATATCTTCTGAATCTGCCTCTCATGGTCAGGGTCTGTTGTTCTGATAAATTTATCATATGAAGTATTCATTAAGTCCCAGATGTCCTTAATTTGTCCTGCAATATTATCAACATACTCTTTGGGGTTTACTCCAGCCTCTTTGGCATTTAACTCAATTTTTTGACCATGCTCATCAGTTCCCGTCTGAAAGAACACATCATGGCCTTGCCATCTTTTAAATCTGGCAATACTATCAGCCAATACGATTTCATAGGTGTTACCAATATGGGGTTTTCCTGATGTATACACTATGGCTGTGGTAATATAATACGGTTTCTTGTTCATATTTCTCTTCCTTTCCGTCTTGTTATAATTTAATTTTCTTAACTTGTTGTTTTTAGCTTATTGTTTTCAACTTGTTGTTTACATAATGTTTTACTTGTTATTTTTACCTATTGTTTTTACTTATAGTTTTATAACTTTCTCAATAAAAAAATCCCGTCTTTAATATTTAAAGACGAGAGATAATCCCGTGGTACCACTTTAATTCACCTATGTCTTGCGATCATAAGCCTTAGTCACTGCCATTACAGCCTAGCAAGATAACGGATGCCACCGTCACAGCCTAAGAATTTCTTCCTCGGTGTGCTGCTCCGAGACCATCTTCATCAATTTATATACATCTCCCCTTCTCAGCTACCGGGTATCTCTGTCGATGACTC
>JAAYRE010000084.1 GCA_012518935.1 Clostridiales bacterium | reverse complement strand
GCCAACTCAAAAAGTGAGTTAACAAACACTTGTGAAGAAGTGTTATTGTTATCATCGACTAATTTCGTTCTATATGAAAGTTGTTCGAATAGTGGGGAACAGCCTTCATGAATGTATTCCATTACATAAGGCAGTAAAACTGCAATACTTAAACCATGTGACATATGAAACATACTTGAAAGAGGATAAGCCATAGCATGTACTGCTGTTGTTGATGAAGCAGCTATAGATACTCCGCCATAATAAGAGGCAAGCAGCATATTTTCACGTGCTATTAAGTTATCAGGTTCTTTTGCTACCAATTCTAGGTTCTCAAAGACAAGCTGTATAGATTTTTCAGCATACAAATCGGAAAAAGGGGTAGCCTTTTTTGATATGTAACATTCAATGGAGTGTGCAAGGGCATCAAATCCTGTTGAAACGGTTAAATTTTGAGGTAATGAGACAGTAACTTGTGGATCTAAGATCACATAATCTGCGATAAACTTAGTGCTAATAACCCCGGTTTTAATATTTGTCTTGGTATTTAGAAGGATGGAATTTGGAGTTGCCTCTGCACCTGTTCCTGCTGTGGTAGGAATCATTAAAGTTGGTATACCATCTTTTGTAATAAGGGATGTGTCCCAAATGTTTTCAAAAAAATCTGGGTTGTTGGGGAGAACTGAGATGATTTTGGCACAATCAATACAGCTTCCTCCACCGAAGCCAATAATTAGATCACATGAGTCAAGAATATCTGGTTGATACAAGGTAGAGATGGTAACCTCACTGGGTTCAGCTTCAATATCACATAATGCATGTATTGAGGCGCCACAACGATTAACCAAATCCCGCATAATTTCATAGGACTTTGTTTTGATGAGATTTTTATCGGTGATTACTACTACCTTTTTGCAATCTAGTTCCTTGACAATGTCATAGATTTTAGATAAAGAATGATTTCCTGCATATATTTTCCTATTTAGTGTTATCTCGAATTGTTTTAATTTCATAAACCCTCCATGTTGTAATAATAATTAGTTTTTATTTCCATTCGCTATAATGCATTGTAAGCACTTTTTTGATGATAGGGTCACAGTCAGTATAGGGGATATCAAAGGGAGCGCGAGCAGGGCCAATTGGAAATCCTATAAGATTCACTGTACGCTTAACTACAGAATTTGGATTGCCAAGAGTCATACAGTTGCGAATATATCTTATTTTATCTTGTATCTCCATGGCTTCTTTTAATTTATTCTGATTGTAAAGTTCATAAATTTGTGACATTTTGAATGGAAAAATATTGGCGCATCCAGCAATTGCTCCAACCCCTCCGGCAATTAGAGTATATAAAATCAGAGAATCATTGCCTGCTAGAACTGCAAATTCTCGCTGAGTTACCTCCAGATATTTCAGTGTGTTATCAAAGTTACCACTGGAGTCTTTAATTGCAACTATGTTCTTTATTGAAGCTAATTTTTCCAACGTTTCACAGTCGATGCTATTTCCAGTACGTGCTGGTATATTGTACAAAACGACGGGTAGATCAGTACTTTCAGCGACACTTCGATAATGGTTATATAATTCAATTTGGCTAACCTGCCCAAAATAGGGAGTTATAACCGATAACGCATCTGCCCCACATTCTTGTGCTTTTTGGGCAAGCTGTACTGTATCTTTTGTGGTAACACAACCTACGCCTGCATACACAGGTAGACGCCCTTTATTTTCATCAATTACAGTTTTCAGTATTTCAATTTTCTCGTGTTCAGACAGTGCATAGAATTCGCCATTAGTTCCTAAACAAAACAAGCCATGTATGCCGCTTTCAATCATTCGGTTTACCTGATTTCGAAGTTCATTGAAATTAACCGACCCATTTTCATACATGGGAGTAGCTAATGCAGTAATAATACCTTTTGGAATCAACATTGTTCATTTCCTCCTTTAATAGTTTTTAGTAATATTGAAAGATATTTAAAAGAAGTAAAAGTGTTACTTTTTACCTTTTACAAGGCGTATAGCATAATCCACAGACTCTCTTAAACTGTTTGGAGATGCTATATTTTTCCCTGCTATATCAAAAGCTGTTCCATGATCAACTGAAACTCGAATAATTGGAAGACCTAAAGTAATATTAATACCACTTATCTGGGACGTGTTTTTATTTCCATACTTAAACCCAGCCATCTTAATCGGTATATGTCCTTGATCATGATACATGGCAATCACAACATCATACAGTCCCCCAGCAGCTTTTGAAAACACGGTATCCGGCGGGATTGGACCTATCACTTTCATCCCTGTATTGTTGGAGCTTTCTACGGCAGGTTGTATTTCTTCAAGTTCTTCTTTGCCAAACATTCCATTTTCACCAGCATGGGGGTTCAAACCTGCTACAGCAATTAGTGGTTCGTTTATACCCATCTGTCGTAGAACTTCATCTGCCAATGATATTACCTGCTCAACTCGTTCCTTTTTTACCATGTCACAAGCTTGGCGTAACGATACATGAGTAGAAACGTGAATTACTCGTAGCTTGTCGTGCACTAGCATCATTGCATATTTTTTAGTGTTTGTATAATGGGCATATATTTCGGTATGTCCTGAAAAATGATGTCCTGCTTCATTTAAGGCTTCTTTATTTATGGGCGCAGTTACAGTTGCATCAACTTCTTTAGACAATGCTAAGTCAATTACTTTTTTTACATACTCAAACGCTGCATTGCCAGCATTTTTTGAAACTTGCCCTAATCTCAATTTAGACATATCTACATTTGCAAGATCATAAACATCAATACAACCCGGGGTAAATTTTGCATCTTTTACACAAGTTATTGGATTCACTTTAAGGCAGCTCTTTGTTATTTTATCAATTGCATGTTGTATACATGAGGCATCTCCTACAACGAAGCAATTACTATTTTCATAGAGTGTGGTGTCTTCAAAAAGGTGTGCACAAATTTCCGGTCCGATTCCAGCAGGATCACCCATAGTAATACCTATAATGGGTTTTTGTAGATTTGACATTGTTGAACCTCCATTTTATTATAATTGGTTAAGAATATTAGTTAGGGTGTTTTCATTCCCAAATCCACCAGCTTTCGTCACCACCGGAATGGTGCCCGTTTTGGATTCTATGAAAATTCCCATTGGAATATAAGGCTCTACTTGGCTTAATATATGAATTCCTTTAGCTCTGGTACGGGTGGCAATACTCATAGCAGTATCCCCTCCAAACAGCACAAGACCCTTTACTGGATAGTTGATAAATTGTTCAGCTACATCTGCAAGCAGATTTTGAATATTCTCACTATCGCGGTTAAGTCTTTCAAAATCCCCCTTTGTGCTAAAAAGAAGATTCATTTTACTTTTTCCTGCGGCTTCTACAATAACATGATTTTTCTTCTT
>JAAYRE010000083.1 GCA_012518935.1 Clostridiales bacterium | reverse complement strand
CTGGACTTTTCTAATGTTATAGCTTTTAATCTAGACGAATATCTTGGTATTGGAATTGATTTAACCAAGTCCTATGCTATGGATCAGAGCTATATGAGATTTATGTATGAAGAGTTATTTAACCACATAAATATCAAAGAGGAGAATATACATATACCCAATGGACTAACAAAGAACCCAGAAGAATTCTGTAAAGCATATGAAGAAGCCATAAAAGAAGCAGGCGGAATTGATTTGCAGATACTTGGAATAGGCGGAGATGGACATTGGGCCTTTAATGAGCCAGGCTCACCCCTTGATTCCAGAACAAGAGTCGAGAAACTAAATAATCAGACCCTTAATGATAATTATGAAGCATTTTTTAAAAAGGCAGGATTTAGTAGACAAGATATGCCTCACTATGCCATTACCATGGGAGTAGGAACTATTCTAGAAGCAAAAAGCTTAATTATGCTTGCCAGTGGTACAAAGAAAGCAGAAATAATTAAAAAAGCTTTAGAGGGACCTGTTACTACAGAGGCAACAGCCTCTGCTATTCAGATATATAAAGGAGAAGCAATTGTTATCCTTGATGAGGATGCAGCTTCAATGTTGACTAAAGTAGGTAACGTAAAAGGTGCCTAAAACCAACTTTGGCTGTGACTACACCATGGAAGAAAGGAGTACTATGTATCAGGAGTTATTTATTAGTGAACTGCTAAATTTACAGGAAACTATAGTAGCAACTGCCTTTGAAGGAGCTACTTATCCTTGGGAGGTTTTATCAAAGATAAAGGATGAGATTCTAAGTATTGGTCCTTCACTTTCTAAGGAAGAATATGATCAGATTGGTGAGGATGTATGGATAGCAAAATCTGCTCGTCTTGCCCCATCTGCATCTATTAACGGTCCAGCAATAATCGGTCATAATGCAGAGATTAGACATTGTGCCTTTATACGAGGTAGTGTAGTAGTAGGAGAGGGGGCAGTAGTTGGCAATTCTACTGAGCTAAAAAATGTAATTTTATTTAATAAGGTTCAAGTACCCCATTATAATTATGTAGGAGATTCCATTCTGGGATATAAGGCTCATATGGGTGCAGGTAGTATTACATCCAATGTAAAATCAGACAAAACTTTGGTTTCTGTTAAAATCGGAGATGTTAAGATAGAGACAGGACTTAAGAAGTTTGGAGCAATCTTAGGTGATAATGTGGAAGTGGGTTGTAATACGGTACTAAATCCAGGTTCCATTGTAGGTAGGGATGCAAGTATTTATCCTCTGTCTATGGTAAGGGGATATGTTACCCCAGGATCTATTTATAAAAAAGCAGGAGAAATAGTCACAAGAATTACCGATTATTCCTAATCATCTAATTAATAATAAATATTACTGGACTTATAGGTCGTTTTATGCGAAAATATGTTAAGTAAATAACAAACAAATAATATGTCGTGGATATGGTTATCACGACATATTTCAAAGTCAGACAAGCATACATAAATATATATGCTACACTATGTAAATTGAAAGGAGTTTCAACAACATGATTTATTCACATGAAGTAAAAATGATGTGTCCGGTTGCCCAAGGTGTCAACCATGGAGCAGCACCTATCCCGGAAGAAGCAAAATGGGTAAAAGCTAAAGAAGTTACAGATATTTCTGGCTTTACACATGGAATTGGTTGGTGTGCACCTCAGCAGGGTACATGTAAACTAACATTAAACGTTAAAGATGGAATTATTCAGGAAGCCTTGATAGAGACAATTGGTTGTTCCGGAATGACTCATTCAGCCGCTATGGCATCTGAGATTCTACCGGGATTAACAATTCTGGAGGCTTTAAATACTGACTTAGTATGTGATGCAATCAATACTGCAATGAGAGAGCTCTTCCTTCAGATTGTTTATGGAAGAACCCAAAGTGCTTTCTCCGAAGGTGGACTTGCAATCGGTGGAGGTTTAGAGGATTTAGGAAAAGGACTTCGTAGTCAGGTTGGAACTATGTATGGAACTCTAGCAAAAGGTCCCCGTTATCTTGAAATGGCAGAGGGTTATGTTACTGGAATCGCCCTTGATGAAAATAATGAGATTATCGGTTATCAGTTCGTAAGCATTGGCAGGATGATGGATTTCATTAAAAAGGGTGATGATGCAAATACAGCATTAGAAAAGGCTAAAGGTGAATATGGCCGAGTACAGGATGCTGTTAAGATAATTGACCCTAGATGCGAATAATTTAAGGAGGATACATACAATGGCTTTATTTGAATCATATGAAAGAAGAATAGACAAGATTAATGCTGTGCTTGAAAAGTATGGCATATCTTCAATAGAAGAAGCTGAAAAGATTACTAAGGATGCCGGACTTGATGTATATAATATGGTTAAGAATATTCAGCCCATTTGCTTTGAAAATGCATGCTGGGCATATACAGTAGGAGCTGCAATTGCGATTAAGACAGATGCAAGAAAGGCGGCAGACGCAGCAGCAGCTATCGGTGAAGGTTTACAGGCTTTTTGTATACCAGGGTCTGTTGCTGATCAGAGAAAGGTTGGCCTGGGTCATGGTAACCTTGGTAAGATGCTACTTGAAGAGACAACAGAGTGTTTTTGCTTCTTAGCAGGACATGAATCATTTGCGGCTGCAGAGGGAGCAATCGGTATTGCCATGTCTGCTAATAAAGTAAGAAAGAAACCCTTAAGAGTAATCTTAAATGGACTTGGTAAAGATGCTGCCCAGATTATATCTCGTATAAATGGATTTACATATGTTGAGACAGAGTATGATTTTTATAAGGGAGAGGTTAAGGAAGTATTCCGTAAAGCTTACTCCAAAGGTCCTAGAGCAGAAGTTAATTGTTATGGTGCCAATGATGTATCAGAAGGTGTAGCAATCATGCATAAGGAACATGTGGATGTATCCATTACAGGTAACTCCACCAATCCTACTAGATTCCAACATCCTGTAGCAGGTACATATAAGAAAGAATGTATAGAGCAGGGTAAGAAGTATTTCTCAGTTGCTTCCGGTGGTGGTACAGGAAGAACACTTCATCCAGACAATATGGCTGCAGGTCCTGCATCATACGGCATGACCGACACCATGGGTAGAATGCACTCAGATGCTCAGTTTGCAGGTTCCTCTTCAGTTCCTGCTCACGTGGAGATGATGGGTCTAATCGGAATGGGTAACAACCCAATGGTTGGCGCCACAGTGGCTGTAGCTGTAAGTATTCAGCAGGCGGCAGAGGTAGGTAAGTTCTAAGTTAAAAAGACAAAATTTAAGGTCCAGGGGGTTTTCTCCCATGGGCCTTCTTTTTCGTTTAATAGCTAACTAAACACCATCAATTTTCATTTCTTAATTGCAGATATTGGTTTATTGTGGTAATATGACATTAAGTGCAAAATATACAAAAATTTTATTAAATTTTACATAAATCATCATGATCTAGAAAAGGGGAACTAGTGAAATGAAGAAAAGAGGGGTTAACTTAATGAAATTTAAATTACCAAGCACTGAGTTGAATTTATCTAAGAGAATTGCCATTGTCTTTGGTCTTATTATTCTATTAGTAACTTTAGCTATAAGTCTTATCTCAATAACCTATAGCTCTAACTTATTACTAGAATCAGAAGAAAGAAGCATTGAGTCTTTGGCAAATACGGGAGCAAAGCAAATCGAGGTAATGATTGACAGAAGGATTGGTATATTACAAGAAACAGCTAGCAACGAATATGTAAGCTCTATGAACTGGGAGTTGCAGCAAAGATCCTTGGCGAGAAATGTTAATAGACTAGGATATATGGATATGGCTGTAGTATCCACCAACTATATTGCCCAGTATGTGGTTTCAGAGGAAGTTGTTGAAATCGAAGAATGGGATTTTATTCGGAAAGCCTTTGAGGGAGAATCCAATGTATCTGATGTTATTATTAGTGATATAACCAATACGCCGGTAATAATGTACTCTGTTCCTATTATTAATGGTATAAATGTAGGCGGTGCCTTAATAGGCCGAGTGGATGCTAATGTATTAAATGATATTATCAAAGAGCTAGGTGCAGAGGGAAGAGGCTATGCTTTTATAATAGGTTCTGACTCGACTTTTTATGCTCATCCTGATAGAGAGCTTGTTACAAACCAGGTTAATGCATTTGAGCAGATTGATTCCGATGGCCCACTAAAGGACTTTGCCATAAAGCTTAGGGAATTAGGAGTCGGCAATAGCGGGATAATTAAATATAAATATGAAGGCGAAAAACGCATGACAGCCATGGTTCCCATACCCGGAACATCATGGATATTAGGTATTGGCAATTATGAAAGTGACGTGGTTAAAGTTACAAATTCACTTCGTGATTTTCTTGTAGTAGTAGCCATAGCAGTATTAATATTAGGCATTATTGCTGGTGGTATTACCGGAATAAAGTTAAGTAAGCCCATACTGATACTTGAATCATCGCTGAATTCTATATCTCGTTATGATCTAGCTGAGGATTTGAATGAGACCCATCCGAAGATAGTATCTCGCCCCGACGAAATTGGATCAATTGCCAGATCTCTATCTGCTATGAGAGATAATATATTAAAGCTAATTCAGGTAGTTGCTGTTAATGCAGAAAACATTGCATCATCATCACAAGAGTTGACTTCAATTACTGAACAAACAGCATCATCTGCGGGTGAAGTAGCAAGAACCATAGATGAAATAGCCAAAGGAGCTACTGATCAAGCAAAACAAACAGAACATGGTGCAATTGCAACCAATTATTTAGGTGAACTTATAGTCAATAATAAAAACCAATTAATTAAGCTAAATGAATCGATAGACCATGTTGGTGGTTTGTCTGATAATGGGTTAGAAGCTGTACAGGACTTAGATGTAAAGAATACAGAATCAGGCAAGGCTGCAGGAAAGATTTATAACATGGTTGTTGAGACAGATAAGAGTGCAGAAAGAATCAAAGAAGCAAGTGAGATGATTCGAAATATCGCCAAGCAGACCAATTTACTTGCTCTTAATGCATCTATAGAAGCTGCAAGAGCAGGGGAAGCCGGCAAAGGATTTTCAGTTGTTGCAGAGGAAATAAGACAGTTGGCAGAACAGTCTAATCGATTTACTAATGAAATAGCTGATATTATTGAGGAGCTTATCACAAAAACCAGTGATTCCGTTAGGGTATTTGACAAGGTTGAAACTATTATGAAATCCCAGACAGCCAGTGTAGAGAAT
>JAAYRE010000082.1 GCA_012518935.1 Clostridiales bacterium | reverse complement strand
ATTATCTCTATAGACAAAAGAATATGGCAGATAATCTAGAAAACATCGGTTATGCTAGATATGGGAAGGAAGGCCTTTATAATATTCTTATCATGGAAGAAAAGCAGACCATATTGGCTCTGGGAGCCGGAGGAGTGAGCAAATTTGTATTTCGTGATGGTGGACGAATTGAAAGAGTAGAAAATGTAAAGAGTCTTGTAGACTACATCAGTAGAACTGATGAAATGATAAAAAGGAAAGAGGATTTTATTTCAGAGTATCATGATTTATTGTAACAGAAGACTCTATTGTATATTTGTGAAATTATGTTTATAATATAAAAGTATATATATAGGAAGAAGCATTAGGAGGATAAATCCTCCGCTATGTTTATATACTTTTAATTTTATTTAGGAGGATATGATGATTACACAGAGACCGAAAGGTACCCAGGACTGGTATGGTTCTAATATGTATAAAAGAACCATTATTGAAGAAATAGCTAGAAGGATATGCAAATCCTATAATATAAAGGAGATCATTACTCCTGTATTTGAGCATACTATTTTGTTTGAAAGAGGAGTAGGTGAAACCACCGATGTGGTTCAAAAAGAGATGTATACTTTTCAAGATAAGGGAAATAGGAGCATAACCCTAAAGCCTGAAGGTACTGCTGGAGCTGTTCGGGCATATCTAGAGAACGGCCTATATGCAGAGAGCCAGCCTACTAAATTATTTTACATTACCCAGGCATTTCGCTATGAAAATCCTCAAAG
The DNA here is from genome assembly GCA_012518935.1 of Clostridiales bacterium. Classification (GTDB taxonomy): domain Bacteria; phylum Bacillota; class Clostridia; order Lachnospirales; family Lachnospiraceae; genus Mobilitalea. Next base: position 2,165 of record JAAYRE010000082.1, on the reverse strand, counting down.
TGGAAGACTAAGACAACATCATCAATTTGGTGTAGAGATATTTGGTTCATCAAGTCCTTTGGCTGAAGTTGAGCTTATAACACTTCTAATGGAATTTATGAAGGAATTGGGACTAAAGGGTGTTAAGTTGCACATCAACAGCATTGGTTGTAAGAATTGTAGGAAGACTTATAACGATGCATTACTTAGTTTTCTCCATGAACATGAAGATGGATTGTGTGGCACCTGCAAGGAGAGAATGGAGAAAAACCCCTTGCGAGTTCTAGATTGCAAGGTACCTGGATGTAAGGTAATCATGAAAGATGCCCCAAGAACCATTGATTATCTGGATGAAGAGTGTAGGGTGCATTTTGAGGAATTGCAGAGTCTACTTCAAGATATGGACATCCCTTTTGTGGTGGATACGGGAATCGTAAGAGGTCTGGATTATTATACTAAGACAGTATTTGAATTTGTTAATAGTGATGACTTTACTCTATGTGGTGGTGGAAGATACGATAACCTGATTAATGAAGTTGACGAGAAACAGGATATTCCTGCTGTTGGTTTCGGTTTTGGTATTGAACGAATTATTAATGAGCTTGAAGCTGAGCAGGTAGAACTTCCTTCTGCCCCTCCAGTGGATATGTATATAGGAATCCTTGGTAAAGAATCAAGATCACCAGCTTACAAGATAGTTAAAGAATTAAGAAAAGTTGGTATGATTGTTGAAACGGATTATCTTGATAGAAGCGTAAAGGCACAGATGAAATACGCTAATAAAATCGGTGCAAGATATACAGTGATTATCGGTGCTGATGAATTGGCTGCTAATAAAGTTAATGTCAAGAATATGGCTACAGGAGAGCAAAAGGAAGTAAGTTTAGATAAAATTCAAGAGGTCATAGACATTAATCAGTAGAAATACAGGGGTTGTCTCATAATACTACAAGGGTGTGTATACACACCCTTGTTGCTTATGCGACATCCTATTAGTAATATTTATTCAGTATACCCAAAGGCTAATATGGAGAATTCTTTGTTCTCATCCCCCTCAGCCATTTTAATCTCTATATTATGCATGGAAGCTGTATCCTCTTTAAAAAGTAGAATGGTATAGGGGTTATTCCAGCCACCACCTTGATTACTGTTAATAGTTTTAACCAGGTCTCCATCAACATATACTTCTGCTTTTCCAAAGCTGGCTTGGCTACTGGATTTGTATACCAGGAGTAGGTTCTTACAATTAATATCCATTGTAAAACTGTCATTGCCACTGCTAGTTCCATGTTACCAATTGTTTGGAAATGTCTTGGTGCTGGGAGCATGGCGAAATGTACCAAGTGCATTATCTTTTAGTGAGAAGCCACCTGGGTTTATTATTATATTAGGATTATTTGTTGAAGAATCCAGCATCTTTACTCCTACATAGGCATCACCGATTGCTAACCCATCATCAGATAAGTCTATATTAGGTAAAAGATTATTCTCAATTATTGCTTTTTCTTATTGTGAGAATTAATAGGTATATGATAAGATTACTATATAATATTTTATACAAAGGAAAGGAGACCTATGGATAACAATACAAATAGTAAGATTTGGATTTCACCATTAATAAGTGACGGAATGGTACTTCAAAGAGAGGCCAAGGTGTCTTTTTGGGGTAAGGCAGTACCCAAGGAAAACTTAAAGCTAACATTTTTAGACAATGAATATAGTACCCTTGTTAAAGAAGATGGTAGCTGGGAGCTTGTATTAAATGATTTAAAACCCGGTGGGCCCTTTATAATTAAGATTTATTGTGCTGGTGAAGAAAAGATAGTACAGGATGTATATGTGGGAGATGTATGGGTACTGGCTGGTCAGTCTAACATGCAGATTCCCATAGCCAGGACTCTGGATTTGTTTGAAGAGGAAGTTAAAGATGCTAATTGTCCTGAAATTAGACAATATACCGTACCTATGGTATATGACTTTAATGGCCCCATTGATGAGGTTGGTGGCGGAAGTTGGGTGCCTGTAACACCGGAAACTATTAATAGTTTTTCTGCTATAGGTTATTTCTTTTCAAAGAAAATTTATGACAAGTATAAAATACCAATTGGCCTTCTATTTACTGCAATAGGTGGAACACCAGCTGAGGCATGGATTAGTGAAGATACTATAACACGGTTTGATCGTTT
>JAAYRE010000081.1 GCA_012518935.1 Clostridiales bacterium | reverse complement strand
GATCGATAAGATGATGATCGTATGCCTTTAATGTGATTCTCATTACTTGACTTGCCATAAAAAAAGCCGCCTCCTTTTCGCACTTAAGTTCAGTACGACAGTGGTGACTGTACACTCATCCGTGCGTATCTTGGTTTTTCATAGATAAAATCCGGTATAAATTCGGATTATATATAATCACGGCTACCCCGGATTACTATGTTAGCAAGATTTTCACACGTTTTATCTGCACTAAGGCAGAAAGTTTTCTGTACAGTGACTTGTCGCCAGTTTCATAACTTGACCTTCGCTCCATGTGAATAACCTACTGAAAGCCAGTAGCAACCTCACATTTCAACGCTATCAACGTCACAACACGTGCTATTATACACCAGACAAATGCTATTTGCAAGTACTTTTTTAATATTTTTCAAAATATTTACGGGGTGTAAAGACACACCCCGTAAGCTGAAATATTATCACTTTATCTATTCTCTTCTTGCCAATCAAGCCCTACTTGTAGATATGAATAAAAAGCTGGTTTTGGAACGATGGTTATATTACATGGATCACCATTGTCACTATCCATCTTAAGTAGTAGATACATCATATCATAATATCTATCAACCTGTTTCTGAATGGTTTCTTCATTACGATCCTCTTCATCAAGGCTTACAGAGTATAACCAATTGCTAGAATAGTAAAACTCATATCTTCATCCCCTTGAGTCATTTTTATCTCTATAGTATGTTCTGAAGAGGTATCTTCATCTAATATTACAGTTGTAATGGCATTATTCCAGCCTCCACCAACAGAACTATCTATACTTTTTATAAATCCACCGTCAACAAGGATGTCTGCTATACCATAAGATGAGTCGGATGTAGATTTTGTTACTAATAAAATGTTCTTGCATTTCAGGGTTATTTTAAAGCTATCATTACCCTTGTCTTTTATATGCATCCAATTGTTTGGAAATGGTGATACCAAGTGGCAGTCCTCTTCGGTAAAACTACCGGTTATAATTGCAACATTACTATCTGCTGTCTTACTATCAACCATCTTTACTCCCTCGAAAGCATTACCTACCTTAGGTATATCTGATATGATAATATCTCTTTCACTAATAGCCTCAGTATCAACTGCATTAAAATAATATTTAATACAGTCTGTCATAAAACCGTGTCCAAAGTCTGTTGGGTGATACTCATCAAAGAAAAACTCTTCGTCAGTAATTCTACCTTCTTCTAATTCAGGCACAAGGGCATCTTTAACACTGATCATAGGCAGATTATAATGATTACCTGTAGGTATATAATTATCCTGCAAATTCCACCTTGTTTTAAATACAGCAAATAGGAGTATTACTGCAGGTTGATTAGGGGCTTTTAATATATTCCTTATAAGACTTTCATAGGCAACCCCTTTGGTAGGCTCCTGATAATCATTAACGGAAAACTCTATTAAGACAATATCCGGCTCAATCTTACCGTATGAAGTAACATCACGATCATAACGAATAACACCTAGAGCAGACGGAGTACCACCCATTCCTGCATTAACATACTTTATATTGTCTCCACCATTCTTACCATATCTATCTTTAAAATACAGATATGATTGATAGGTATATGATTTATCATGGGTAGATGCTCCGGCACCTTCAGTAACTGAACCACCTATATAGGCAATGGTGACATTTTCACCCTTTCTTGCCTTATCAATGACTTTCTTTATTCTATAATTATTTCCTGTTGTAATTAATGAATTATTCATCATTTTTTTATACTAAACTCAACCCTTCTATAGTTATCTGCATTATCCCATATCTCTACAACATAATCTCCATCCAAATAACAAGAGTATATAGTTCTTGAAGGAGAAACTTCGACATTATCAATAGTAATCTTTTGAATACCTGATACATTATCCTTAAATCTTAATGTTACAGTATCATTATAAGTCTTCCCGTTTTGAACATTGATGGTTGGAGCTGTTTTATCAACATAAAATGTAATCGTTTCACTATTTCCCACCATATCAAATACCTTAAGGGTATACTTACCTTCATCTGATACCTTGATACCACTTTTTACCTTTTTGCCATTTAATGTTGTCTTACTATTATCTATACCACTTTGTGTATCTAACCAGGTAATTGTTACAGGCTCATTATATGATTTCCCATCTTCTACACCTTCAATCTCCGGATTAGTTATATCAATATTTGATATAGTTATCTTTTGCATAGTATTATGGCCGAACTTGTCAGTAATTCTAACTGAATATATGCCACTATCAGTTGCTGTAAATGTTGCTTCACCTGATACCTTTACAAAATTCTCATTCATATCTGACCAGATGGTATCATTGTTAATGAATTGATTTTTAATGTCCCCATATAATACCATAATGTTAGAATAATTTATTTCAGTTTCAATATTAACATCTATACTGTCCTGTGTCCAAGATACATCTTTAGTAGCAGTAGCAATATCTATGTCATAATACATTGGACTAAGGCTTAGTAAGGTATTGCCCCTCATTCCATTTAGCTTGATATAATATGTACCTGGCTCAAGTAATTGGTTAAATGACTTTAAGCCTCTATCGGTATTCTCATAGGTTCCCTTATTAATTAAACTCCTATTGCTATTATAAAGTCCACAGTAACCAATATCATCATTACCTGAGTGTAGAGTATTGAAGGAATAATTTATGGTTACAGTAGCCTTCTCATCTAAGTGAAATGAATAATAATCATTAGGATTAATATCACTTATAAAGCCCTCTACCTCTTCATTTAAATCAATAATATAACTATTATTAAAGCTTGATATGAAATCTTGTCCTGTGACATTGGCTTTTTCAAATAATAAGGCTATTTTTGCACTTCTATTATAACCATTGCCATCATACATGCTACATAAATAATATTTTCCTTTCTCCAAAAACCATGACATATCGGTTCTGTAGTCAGAAAACTCTGATAACTCTCCTACAATATTATTGCCCTCAGGATCTGTACTAATCCATACATATCCTTTGAATTCATAGCTTGATGAATTAAGATTATTCCAATTTGGTAAGTTTTTTTGCCTTAGGGCATCTATGATATTGCTAGTAACTGTAACTCTTATCTGTCCTGCAGAGTCAAGTACAAATTCTGACTTATTAACTTCACCAGCATAACTATAATATACTGTTGTCATATCAGGATATGGATAATTATCCAGCTCATCAACTACCTTAACAGGTACATAACCCCTGTATTGACTGGCTTGTACTTTTTCTGGGCTTATTATAAAACTAAAAATACCAACTGCTACTGCAAATAATAATATATTTTTTACTGTCCTTTTCACAATAACCCTCCTTAATATTAAATACATTATATAAAACAACACAAGCTATTTCTGAATTACTTCTTTTTCTTCATTTTGTGCTGATTTAATTACTATGGAATCATCCACAAATTCCAGCCTAACCTTATTATCCTTAACATTCATCTTTTCCAGCATTTCTTGTGGAAGCTGTAGACGTCCAGCCCTGTCAAGTATGGTGAACTCATCGTGAACATCACTAAACATAGTAATGTTATCCATCTGCTCTAGGTAATTGGATTTAGCATGCATCTCACTACTAATCTTACCATCTTGTATTGAAACCACCCTGTTTACACTTCTAGCCAAATCCATATCGTGGGTAACTATAACAATAGTGGTTTTTAGGTTTCTATTTAACTCCCTGAATACATCCAATATATAATTTGCAGTCTTCTTATCAACTGAACCAGTAGGTTCATCTGCTAATAATAACTTTGGATTATTAGCTAGGGCTATGGCAATTGCAATTCTTTGCTGTTCACCACCAGATAACTCACTAAGGCGATTATACTTCTTATGTGCCATACCTACCATTTCAAGAAGTTTCTGTGCATTTTCTCTCTTCTTCCTTTCACTGGTAAATATCATTGGCAGTTGAATGTTCTGTATAGCATTTAGGTATGGAAATAGGTTTCTGGCATTATTCTGCCAGACAAAGCCTACTGTACGTTGCTTGTACTCAATTAGACTTTTTTTATTCATCTTAAATAAGTTTTTACCATCGACAAAAAGTTTGCCTGCAGAAGGGGTGTCAAGTCCACCTAGCATATTTAAGAGAGTGGATTTGCCACTTCCACTTTTTCCGACTATGGCCATAAGCTCAGTGGGAGCAACATTCAAATCCAATCCCTGTAGAGCAATAACCTCACTGTCCTTGGTCTTATATATTTTAACCAAATTATCACATTGAATCATTAACTTTTTATCAATATTCTCTGTGCTATTATTATTCTCGCTCAACTAAACCACCATCCTCTAGCTCATATACCTTATCTCCGACATCCATTAATCCGGTATCATGTGTAGTCATTACTATAGTGGCACCTTCTTTATCGGTAAGGGTTTTGAATATTTTTACTATCATCAGGGCTGTATTGGTATCAAGCTCCGCAGTTGGTTCGTCAGCAAATATAACCATTGGTTTGTGGGCAATTGCTCTTGCAATAGCCACTCTTTGTTGCTCGCCACCAGATAATTCCTGAGGCATATGATTCATTCTTGACTCTAGCCCAACCATTCTAAGGCACTCTATTACCCGTTCTCTCCGTCTTCCTTTATAATTTGCCAGCCTCAATGAGAATTCCACATTTTCATATGCAGACATTGTTGGTATCAAGGCAACAGACTGAAAGATAAAACCTACTTTCTTCCTACGAACTCTACAACGTCTACTTTCTCTCATAGTAGAAAAATTATCATTCTCAAAATACACTTCACCAGATGACGCAGTATCTAAAGCCCCTAAAATATTCATTAATGTAGTCTTTCCCGATCCTGATCTACCTTTTAGTATCGTTAATTTACCCTGAGGTATCTCTATACTAATATCTTTTAGTGCCTGAAACTTTTTTCCATTGGGCATGGGGAAAAATCTATTTACTCCGATAGTTTTTATGATTTGTTCCATAATCTTAATCCTCCCCTAACTTCAATGCATTAGTTATCTTTAGATCTGATGTAAGCTTACCTATAATAGCCATACAAAGTATTACCATAAAGCTGACAATCATAAGTATCTGGATCTGGTCACTAGGTTGTATTATGATTTCCAATGGTATCATCTGTTCTGATGATGAATATGCAATTTGAATTAAAGGAACGAACAGGGTTGATACATAATTACCAATCATCAATCCAAATGATATAGGAATTATTGATAAAAAGAATTGTTCCCGGAGTAACATCCCAATTATCTCAGCAACCTTCATTCCCATCGCTCTAAATACACCGAATTGCAATGTTCTAGAGATAATGGATAAGATCCAGAAGATAAGGAAGCCTATTGCACATATAAGAAGTATTATAATAAATCCTAATGTCAGTACACCATTGGTACCTTGGAAAAATGGATCATTGTTTTTCCTAATCATCTCCGCAGATAAATCATTAAACACTTCAAACTGTATATTGTTTTCCTGTGCGAAATCATATATAAAAGCAGTTGAGTCCTTAGCTTTTATCCATACCTGATAGGGTGTAATACCCCAGGCTGATTGAACTGCACTTAAGTTAGCCACAACAAGGAAATTCTCCAATTCCTTAACAACGCCATCACTATCAATATCTTTTTTCATAGGTTGAAATGAGGGCCAATAATCAACAAATCCGCTTATAATACCTCTTGCTGAACCGTTTCCGTCTTGATATGTTATTGCATCTCCAATCTTATAACCATATATATCTCTAAAATTAGAAGAAACAAGTATGGCAGTCTCATTCACCGCAAGACTATTAAGATGATGATACCAATGTTTATCAAGAAGTCCGTCCTTTAAGTATGCAATCTGACCAAACTCATTTGTATTGATACCCATTAGGGTTGCATTTACTTTACCTTTATCAACAGCTATCTCAATCTTATCATTTACATAGACTTTAGTCGCCCTTTCTACACCTTCTAGATTAGTATAGCGATTAAAATCTGGCTCTATATAGTATATATCGAGACTACTTGGGTCTACATTTTGTCCCATCTCTCTCAATGATGTTATGTAAGCCTCAATAGTATCTTCATTACTAGCCCATTTCTCCTGCAGCATTATATCTGCTCCTATTGAGTAGGTGATTCTGTCTTCCTCATTACCATTAATAGTTCTAGCTAAGGTTGCATCAAATATACCAAGGGATACTGTCAGTATTATAAATAATATGATAAATCCTTGGTTACTTGACCCTTTTACTATCTGCTGAAATGATGCATAAGCCGAAGGTTTCCAAAATCTCTTTCCTAAATTAAATATAAGATTTACTACAACCGGTAACAAGGACTGAACAATTAAAGCAGCCCCTATTATAAATAAAACCGAGCCAAGGAATAAGAGAGGGTCTAGCTTTTCTCCTGCTTCAGCACTTAGTGCCAATGTATCTGCATGGGTCCTGAAATTATACAGGGCATAATATGAAACACCCAAGAAGATTGCACCGGATAGAAGCCCAAAAAATACTGCCTTTTTGTTTCCCTTATTTAATTTTCTTTTATGGGATACTATTGTTTCTCTTGTATGGGCAAAAGCTAAAATCAAGGTGATTATTAAGGAGGCAATTGAACAAACTATTCCTGTACTTAAGGCCTTCTTAGTAATCTCCATTGGCAGTGCTGTACGAGAGACAAATTCAAGGAATGCATTGGCGTTGCCAAGGGCTCTGCAAAAAAACATACCCAGGGGTATACCCAATAAAAGGCCTGTGGCCGAGAAAATAATTCCTTGATATAGATAGATTCTCATTACATCAGCATTAGATGCTCCTCTACTCTTTATTACCGCAATATCTCCTCGTTCTGACTGCATCATCTGCTTATTTACCATGAATATAAATATCATTAGCAAGATAAAGATTGGCACTTCCAAAAGGAAGAGGACATTCTCTAATTTAGCCTGCTTAACTTGGAAGTCTTCTAGAATCGTACTGAAATACTCCCGGTAATAATAGCAGTCAATTCTATTAACATTTGCTTCAAAATCCTCTAAGGCTGATAACATAAGTCCTACGTTTTCTGACTTTATATCGTCATAATCAATAAGGACATACCATCTACTGTTCCATTGATATTGAGGATTTTCATAATCAACAAATAATGACTTGAATAAATCCTCATCCATATAAAATTGTGTCAGTCTATCAGGGCTATTCACCCAGTAAGGGTCATTCTCTTCAGAATTTTGAAAAGCTCCTGAAATTCTTATTTTATAAGGGTCTCCATTCTTGTCACGTATATCTGCAAGATATAATTCATCCCCAACCATTAAATCTTTGCCTAACATTGTGGTTCTGCTGACAACTACTTCTATAGCTCCATCAACCAGTTCCTTGCTATACATCTTGCCCGATAGCATCTTACTATGATCTTCTAAATCTGACATAAAGGATAAATCCAGTACATAATCACTGCTCTCCTTGTCCGTAGGAGTAAAAAGATAGTTTGTCCGCATAAAATAATTTGAAATATGTTCTTCAGTATCTAACTCCATATTTCTAGGTAAATTTGCTGTTAACTTCTCTAGTTCCTTTACTTTACCGGCTACGCTAGCATTGGAACGTATGCCATCCATTCGAATCTCAACATAAGTCTGTAATGGATATACTCCTGTTTCTTCCATAGCATAGTTTAGATCTTTAACCAACATTCTATTTAATACAGCATTAGAATATACCATGATTCCTACAACTAATCCTACCAGCAATATATTACCCACAACAAGGCTTATTGACATCCATTTTTTATTCCAAATTTTATGTATTACATAACCAAGCAACTATTTTCACCTGCCTATTCTATCACAATATGCTGTCCTTCATTTAGGCCATTGTACACCCACATATCTACACCATTATCGCGACCTGTTATATATTGCTTTCTAACTACACCATCTACATCTAATATATAAACATACTTCCGATCACTGTCTGACTTCACTACATTAGAAGGAATAACGATAACATCCTTAACCTTAATCTCTTCAGCATAGATATTAGCCCTTTGTCCAAACCCTAATATATCCTTACCATTCTCAACCTGTATATAATATGTGTCTGAACTTACCAAGCCATTTAACAGTGAATCAGCTGCAATTATTTTTCCTTTATACATTTTTGACCTGTCTTCCTGCCTGTTAATTATAAGGGCTACAGAAACATTCATGTTATACCACATCTTGTTAGTAGCTGCAGCAGGGGCAGTAAGAACTGCACTATCTGGGTCAATTATAAATAATAATTGCGTATTTCTATTGATTGCTGTTTCTTCCCTTACTTCATTAAACATATATACTATTCCGTCATAAGGGGCGTATACATACTTGGGCTCCAAATTAGACTCTAATTCCTCTATTTCAGCTTTCAACTTATCTAAATTTTCTTGGAGCTGCCTTTTAGATTTCTCGTATTCCATTTCTTTTTTCTGAATATTAATCTGTTGAATTTCTGCTTCTATGGAATCCATATCTAGATTATTTAAGCTATTGATACTATTAGCTAGGGATTCTTCCATTTGATGCAAGGACTCAATATATCCACTTTCAGTATGATACAAGTTCATCTTCTTTTCTTCTATAGTAATAGTATCAACCGGTATCCTATAAGAAGCAAGAGCATCCCCTTTTAAAACTTCCTGTCCGTTAGTGACTAAGTATTCTATAAAAATACCATTGTTATGGCTAATAGTTAGTTGATCACTTCTTAAAAAATCAACTTCGGCATTACTTATACTACTTCTTTCCATATATTCGCCTAGTTTTACTTCTAATGTCTTACTTACAACCTTAATGTCCATATCTTCTGATATATTTGCTTGTTCTGCAAAGGCATATGATGATGTGAACAATGATAATATAAGCAAGATTGTAATAATTTTCTTTAATAATCTATTATCCTTGAACATAAACAACATCTCCTTCTTCCAAGCCACTGATTACCTCCACTTGAATATCAGTTACTATACCAACTTCAATATCTGCCCTTACTAAGTTATCATCAAGCATAAGGTAGACAAAATATCCTTTGGAATCATTATACAAGGAGCCTTTAGGAATAGTAAGTACATTCTCTTTCAAATCTCCCGCTATGCATATAGACGCATAATCCCCTGGGGCAATACTACTGTCTGGAGTAAAGGAATATTTAGACTCAATCTTGGCTCCTTCATTCATTTTCAAGATTTCATCAGCTTCTAAGGGAATATACTCGATATCAAACTCCTTGCCATTAATTAAGGCGTAAATTCTGCTGGCCGAATTAATAATATCCTTTTTTATGAAATCACTTTGCAGATGAAGCTTTGAATCATCGGTTATTACAACAACAGGATTGTCAGCTATCACCTTGTCCTTTATTCTTAATCTTTGTAAATAAACCACATTTCCATCACAAGGTGCTACTATAGTTGTCTTTTTAAGCTCTTCCTCTAATTCATCAATTCTCTCCTGCATTTTTTTTATATTGATTTCATTTGATTCCACTGTCTGTTTTCCAGTGAGTTCAAATTTTGCCATATCAGCTTGAGACTTAGCAATATCAATCTCTGATGCATTATTTTCTATCATCTTTTCGATATTTAGTGCCACTATCTGAATATCAAGTTCTCTCTGGACATTATTAAACTCATTATTAATTTTAGCTTCATTGAAGCTTTTTTTAGTTTGTTCCAGCTGTTCACTGATTTTAGTATCGTCAAGACTTATAAGAATATCACCTTTTTTTACCGTCTGTCCTAATGAAACCGCCACGTTTTTAACTTCTCCGTCTATTGAAAAACTAACTTCCTCTACGTCTGGATATACCTTGGCATCATAAGTAGTTAGTGTATATATATCTCCACGAGAAACAACAGCAGTATCCATTTTAGTACTGACAGGTTCTATTAATTCTGGTATTTCTATTTCTTTATTACTATTACATCCTGATAAAAGAAACATTGATACCATCAATATTATTAAAAACTTTTTCATATTACTTGTATACCTCCCATGTAACTTAATCAAGAATCACACTGTCTCCCTCGCTTAATCCGGATATAATCTCTACTTTCCTATCTGCCTCTAATCCTGTCTCTACTTCCTTAACGCTCTTAAATCCACCTTCATCCTCAACATATACATAGGATTTCTCTTTATCCCTATGTACAGCTGATTTTGGTAGATAAAGCACATTTTTAAGCTCTTTTAGAACAAAAGTTACAATACCCTTACTATTACTTTGTAAGATTCCTTCTTCATCAAGCACTCTTAAATATGCTACGTTACTATCTGGAGTTAGGTCATCAAAATCACTTAATTCATTTGGATGAATGACCACAGCAGAATATTTAGTATCCGCTACTGAGATAATGACTTTATCTCCGGGTATAAACAAGTCCGTATTCTTTCCACTTGTAACAAATAACATTGAATCTGGGTTATATACTGTAATAAATTTTTTATCCTTATTAGAAAAATCTCTATCACTGTACTCAACAATATCTAGTACAATTCCATCAATTCCTGCAATGATTTGACGTTTTTCTACATCTTCATATAGGAGATTAAGCCGCTTTTCCTTTATGTATAACTCCTCTTCAAGCTTGGCTATGGTTTTCTCATAGTTTGCAATCTCCGATTCATATCTTGAAGATAGTTGTTCATTAAATCCTTCAATTTCTTGAAGCTCACTTAAAGCTGATAAGGTAAAATCTCTTAAATCTGCTTGATTAGATATTTTCAGATTAATTGATTCTATATTATCAAGATAAGCCTCAATCTGCTCTTTCAAATCATCCATCATTAGTTCAGCCAAAAGATCCCCAGCTTTGACATAATCGCCTTCTTCGACATAAACATTATATATTCTTAATCCGTTTATGCCAAAGGCAAGCTCCTCAGATTGAAAGGCAGAATATCTACAATCAACTGAAACTTTGTCAATTATATCCCCTCGTATAACCTCTGCCTTTTTATACTCTTTGAGCTTAGCTTCCTGTATCACAGGAGCATCAGGGAGGACTTCTTCCTTGGGTGCCAGATTGCAGCTTGATGTAAGTAGTACTAATACAAATATTAATGCAAATAATCTATTATGTCTGAAATAGTTCCCCATTTTCCATCTTTCACCTTCTATTCTTTTACAATTGTCAAAAGAATCTAAAATTAATATGCTATACTAATAGAATCATCCATAGCCATACCAAAGTATGAATATTTCGGATTCAAATCCTTATCAAACAGTAGTGGATAATTTGGTGTACCAGGTTGGTTAAGCCATGAGCGATTATCAGATAGCCCCCACAAAGTAATACTTGTAATCTTGGAGTCATTCCTTTCAATGCAGTTTAATATTATAGTCATTATGGCTTTATATCTTGAAGCAAGTTTCTTTTGTCCTTCTTCAGAATTATCCGTTGTGTTGATATCTAACTCTGTAACTTGAATTTCTAATCCCATATCGGTATATTTATTTATGGTATATTGGTAATCAAGAATTCCAGGAGTTGTAAGATCCATATGATCTTGCATACCAATGCCATCGATTAATCCTTTTTCTTGTAGGTCTTCAATCATCTTTATTAAATAAAACATCTTACTCTTATTATAGGTTTGATAGTCATTATAAAATAGCTTTTGATCTTCTGCAGCGTACTTACGTGCAAAGGTAAAGGCCAGTTCTACATAGTCTGGTCCCACAACCTCAAACCATCTATTATCAGTAACACGAATACCATCTTCTCTGCCATCACCAGGTGAGATAGCTTCATTCACAACATCCCATGCATATATTAAGCCAGGATGATTTGTGTTCATATATTCCATAACCTCTCTAATAAAGCTCTCCATTCTAGCTATCATAACATCTCTGGTTACCCGCTCACCGCCATCTTTAAAACCAACATTAAAAAACCAATCCGGAGTTTGAGCATGCCACACTAAGGTGTGGTATCGTATCTTAATTCCATTTTCCTCTGCAAATAAAATTGCCGGCAGTGCCCTATTCATATTAATAGCTACTGATTCTTCATCACCTAAGGCAATAGTTGCATTTCTATCTAAAACTGCATCTGGTTTCATCTCATTTTCACAAGTTAAGCTATTAAATTGAGAAGCTACTAAATCTTTCTTAACCTTTGAAAAATCAATCTGTGCTAAAGCAACTCCAACATAAAACTTATCTTTATATAATTCAGCTAGACTTGGTAGTTCTCCAGTCTCCTGATATTTTTCTAAAAATAAATTGGGTTCCTTTTCAGGTTCTTCTATTGGTTCCTCACTATCTGTTTCTTCTACGGCATCATTACTTTTCTCATCACCATCTACATCATCATTATCATTATCATTTACATCATTATTACTTTCATCATTTAAAGCATTATTACTGTCCACTACAGTATTATCATTCTTCTTTGATTTCCCACAGGCCATCAAAGTAAACATTAATACCAAACACATACATAATAAAAATAAATAATTTCTTTTAGGTATAATTTTCATATTAATTACCATTCCTTTATATAGTCTGAATATGTTTATATAACAAATATTGTCAATTATTTCTAAGATATATAATTATTCTTGGCTAATAAATCCAGTAAGCTGTCAAAAAAATGGGGAGGTGAAATAATCCCCTCCCCACTCATCTGTAATTAAGAATTATTTATTTGCGTCGTTAATTAAGGATTCCCATTTATTTGAAAGTTCTTCGATCTTTTCAGCTGGTGTCTGTGCTAGACCATAAACATCCCAGTAGAAATCTGGACCAGTATCTGTTCCATATACAAATGAGATGTAGTCATTGATAACTTCTGTCTCAGGATCAAACATTAATACTAGAGTCTCATCAACAGCTCTTTCATCACGGAAGTTAGGATAATAACCCTCTTTCCAAGCATCTGTCTCATCTTCATAACCTGGTGTAGGATTTGTCCATAGATTATAAGCGAATGAAAGCTTCTTAGCTGTTTCTGCATCATGAGTTGAAGGCATTACTACAATATTGTCAAAGAAGTAAACACGATATGGATCATCTTTACTTGGCTTAGGTGGAAGAACAAAGCCCCAATCATCAGTCATATCTGCCCATGTACCAACCTTGTATTGCTCTGCAAATTGCATAGCAACCTTAGCATCATGGAATGCAGGAATGAACCAATCCCAGTTTGCAGCTTCATCAATCTTAGGCATCTCATAACCAGCTTCAATTAAGCCAACTCCCCACTGTGCAGCCTCAAGGAACTCAGGATCTTTTGCAGCATTATAGAATTTGCCATTTTCATCTTTACCTATGAATTTAGCACCATTACTTGTAGCAATTGCTTTTAGCATGTCAACTGAGAAACTAACCATAGCATAGGTATCAATTGTTCCATCACTATTAGTATCTCTTGTTAACTTAACACATATTTCTTCAAATTCATCCCATGTCCAATCTCCACTTGCTTGAAGATCATATGGAAGATCAGGGTCTAGACCAGCTTCTTCGAATAATCTCTTATTCCAGAACAGGCCGCCTCTAGGCTCTGATTTACCAGTTGACATACCATAAATTGAATCACCATATGTCATCATTTCGATGGTATTCTGATTCCATTTGCTCTGTGTAAAATCAAAATACTCTAGAGTAGCAAGGTCATAAAGTAATCCGTTAGCAAGGGGCTGAGCTGTCCAGTCAGGTTGTAAAAGGATAATGTCAGCTGCAGGATCACCTGCCATAATAGAAGTTGTTGTTAATTCTTGCATTCCACCCCAATCAGAAATAGCTACCTGTTTCATAGTGAAGTTGTACTTCTCTTGAATGGAGTTACGGTAAGCAAGAGTGTCCTCTTCCTGTTGATTCTTAGGTTCTGCAGGTTCTGCGGATGTCCACCAGTCACCAATGGTGATATCCATTCCACCAAGATCCATAGCTGGCTCTTCAGTAGGTGTTGGGTCAGGTGTCTCATCAGTGTCTTTTTGATCATTGGTGTCTTCAGCCGGTGTTTGTTCGTCATTATTTTTGTCATCATCATCAGTCTTACCACCGCAAGCTGTTAACATTGCAATCGCTAATGTTAAAACCATAAGTAATGCTAACATCTTTTTAGTCATTTTTTTCATAATGCTATCCTCCTTAATTTTTAATTGGATGTATAGTAAAGTGCATGTGCTATGCACTAACTATCTAATTACATCTTTATACCAGTCTGGCTTAAGCTTTCAACGAAGCCTCTCTGAGATATAATATAAATTATTAGAAGTGGAATAATAGCCATTAACATACCAGTTGATGTCATCATCATACCATATGCTGTTGATACCTGCCCTGAACCATAGATTGACACATAGTAATCGTTCAAAAGCATAACAATTGACGGTAGCTTATTAGACAATAATGGCATATTTCCTAAAAACATCTTAGCATAAAATGAATCTGTCCATTGCCATACAAATGAAAACAAAAAGCATGAAGTTAATATTGGTCTTGCATCTGGAAGCATAATCTTAAAAAATGTAGAAAATGTTCCACAGCCATCCACATATGCAGCTTCTTCTAATTCCTTAGGAATATTTCTAAAGTATTGTCTTGTCATGTACACGTACAAACCACTCTTTAATCCCATTCCTGTTGCACATAATAAAATGTAAGGAATTATTGAATTTTGTAAGTTTATTGATGATCCTTTTATTAATTTGATTATTCCAAAAACATCGAAAAATCTAAAATTCAAATATAATGAGGAAGATATGGTTTGGGGCGGAACAATTATTACGAGAAGAACACATGCAAACCAAAATTTCTTTAAGGGAAACTTAAATCTTGCAAAACCATAACCTACTAGTGTTGTACTAGCAACCTGTAATAGACTAGATAAACCAGCAATAAACAGAGAATTAAGGAGTATCCTCCAAAAACTAATCAAACTGGAAACAAGTCTATAGTTTTCTGTTGTAAAATTCCTTGGTACAATAATTATAGTAGGATCATATAGGTCCTTTTCTTGCATAAAGCTTAAGGAAATCTTGTTCATTAGTGGCTGTAGTATCAAAAAGCAGAGACCGAATATAAGAACTGCTCTAAAAAATTTGTAGACTTTATCCTTTATAATCTTCCGTAATAAATAGCCATGAGATAACTTATTCCTATAGACAAATTGATCCCATCTTTCTTTTCTTGTCTTACTTTTTAAAATATTTGTTTTTGTCTTATTCATAATAATACACCCACCTTGATGTTATTAGGCTAAATACGGCGATTATAAGCATGACTGCCACAAAATATACCCAAGCCATAGCCGAACTGAATCCATAGTCCATCTTTATTATCATTGTTTCGCTGATCTTAGTCATTACATCACTATCACTTCTCATGAAGAAGTCTACAATACTATAGATAATATTAACAAGCACCATAGGGCTTACCATAGGAAGTGTTATCTTCCAGAAGCTTTCCCAGGCAGAACAACCTTCGATTTTAGCAGCTTCATACATACTAGCCGATATTGTTTGCAGTCCTGATAAATATATAATTATCTGAACACCAGAGGCCATTACCACATTATAGACATTATTAATAATATCATATACAAAGTTTAGAAACCTTGTGCCGAATCCACTGTTAGATAAAACCTGCTCCAATACCGAGGTTATACTTGTCACTTGAGAATTTTCAGTAATGTAAGCTTCTAATCCAGAGAGTAATGAGTTGTCATATTCAAGACCTACCAATACACCAGATGATAAGATTACTGGCAGGAAGAATATGGCACGTACAAGACCTCTTCCCTTAAATGTTTGATTAATAAGCATGGCCATGAATAGACTAACAATAACAGTTGTAGGTACTTGAATTAACATCTGGGATAACTCTTCAGTTAAAAACCTATTAAACTCTGAATCTACTAAAAAGGCATCCTTAAAGTTTTTAATACCTATATAGTCTAATACGAATCCACCTTGACCAGGATAGATTGTAACACTACTCAAACTCATACGAAGTGATTCAAGAAGTGGCATAACCATAAAAGCAATGAATCCAATAATAAAAGGTGCTATGAATATATATCCCGCTATTGCTTTTCTTCTTTGTAGATTTTTCTGTTTCTTTACTTTTGCCATTCTTATCACCTCCCCTGAACAACGTAGTCCCTGGCAGGAACTTTTATATCGTCTTGTTCAAAATCATAATAATTATAGTTCACATAAACCTTGGTACCATCCTCATATCCAGTAACAAATACTCCATCTGCCAGTTGTTTATGCTCTGTCATATATTGATTAAATACATGACCTAATTTTTCTTGATAATCATTGTAGATTTCAATTGCCTTATCTTTCCACATGTCATAATTAGTAGCATAAAAGTGTGTATAGTTTGTATTTACTAAAGCAGATGTACTTTCATCCATAAATATAAATGATAGTCCAGCTCCGGTTTCAATAGTTTTTAAAATCTGTTCTTCATAATCAGATGAAAGATTTATAGGAGTACCTGAATACTCAACTAGACCATGGATGGCCATGGAGTAGAAAGGAACATGGTAATCAATAATCTGATATTTTGAACCTTTTAAATCCATGTCTGTTATAAAATCAGCATAAGGGAGTGCATATTTGTTACCAAAGTTAACAATTATACCAGTTCCTTCTGATGCAATCCTTGCCAGCTCACTCTCATGTAATTTCATAACATTTTCCCTATTAGTCAGATGTTTAGGATCATAATTGGCACCTAGAATTCTTCCAACATCACTGAAGGCTAATCCAACTGAATTTTTCTTAGCATAATCACTAAGTGTCTTCATATATTCCATGGTAACCTCTGGTCTTACAAAGAAATAACTGTCTTTAGTAGTATCAGGACCATAGTATACCTCTGAAAAGTCATAAAGCTTTATAACTTCTCTACTGGAGTATTTGGCTGCCTTACTGTTAACTGCAAATCCATCAAATAAGCCATCATTGTAAACAGTTTGAACTCTACCTTCCAAATAGATGGGTATATCATTCTCATTACAATAATCGAACAACTTCTTTAATTGCTTTTTGCTACCCAATTCTGATATGTGCTTTATCTTATTGAGAGCATTATTCCTAATACCATCATTTGACCATCCTCTATATTTAATTGAAAGATTATCAAATCCACTATCTTTTAGCTCATTAATAATATCATAAGCCTCTTTGTAAGAAGTTAAAATATGTGGTACTGATACAGGTATTCCAAGACGTTGCTCTACTTTATCCACTGCACCGATTAATGATACATTAACAGGAGTGCTAGATTCATCTTTTTTAACCAAGGAAGGATACTGCTCCATTAGATAATCTCTATAGGAACTTGCTATATCTGAATAAGAATCATTATCAAGGAAACGATATCTTTGGCTTAATTTTCCTGTTGGTTTCTCATTTTCAAATACAATTACTGTTTTATCAGTCTTATCGGAAACCTTCAAGGCAGCATCATGTAATGTTGTATATGTAGCATATGCCACATTATAGCCATGACCTCTACCACTAATGTCAGCTTGAATAGTTGCAACAGTAGCATAATCTTCTAGCATGCAAAGCATTGAACTTCCATTCTTAGATATACCATATACTGGTAATGCCGTAGCGGTTTCACCGGTTAAGAATTGACGTTCTTCTCCATAATCCCAACCATAGACTTGAGTATAATATGGGTTCTGTCTATTCTTACCATTATTAAAGTTAATTACTGCACCATTACCCTCTGGTACTAGGATAAAGCCTTCATCTTCAGTACTTCCTGCCCCAAGGTATGGGAGCACCCTTAGCTCAGTTAAGCGGTAAGCGTCTCTATATTCCATATTCTCATATGGAACATCAACTACTAAGTCATTTCCATCTAAGCTATATATTACTGAGATATTAAATTGCGGTTTTTCATCCTCTTCTTTACCTTCGTATCTTTCAAGATCTAATTCATAATCTTCAATTGTATATCCAGCACTGGCAAATATTTCTTCAATCTTCTTTAACAGATACTCTTGGGTACCGTCACGTAATACATATACTATTTCATTCTCTAAGTCAGGATACTGTGCAAGTAGTGCAGCTTTATCATCTGTTGGTCTCAGATTGTTAATATCGACTTTACGGTAGTATGATTTTACCTGTCTCTGCCCACTACTGTCCATTTTATCCATAAATTCCATCATCCTGGATTCCGGTGCTGCATTGGGGATGTAAAATACTTTCTGTAAATCACCGATTGAATAATCTACCTGTATAGTATCGTCATTCTTGGATACCTGATAAGTACCTAGCAAAATACTATATTGAAAATTATTATAGAGGGTTTCAATTCCTCTTGCATCAGTATATTCAAGTATAAGAGTTGACTGTAAATACCTAAGACTCGTTGCATCTGCCATGGGATCATTTGCCCCATCCTCTGGGTTAGATGTCCAGGTTGAGCCATTGGATTTATCATATACAGTAAAATATGTTGTAGTCGGATCAAGAACAAATTTTATGTCATCATTTTCCAATACATAGGAATCTTGGTCTTCTTCGTAGGAGTATATTGGTATGGGCTCTTCTTCCACTTCTTGTTTTGTACATCCTATCAATAGAAAGGATGACATAAGGAAGAAGCTTAATATTAATAACTTTCGCATCTCTGGTCCTCCTTATCAGTAAAATCGAAATGCAACTTCTTTAAATAAAGAAACAAAATATGCAATCGCATCTGAGATTAAACTGAATAATAATAATAATACAAATACGATTAACAACATTCCTATTATGGTAGCAATTATTACTAGTACAGTTTTTCCTGGGGTAAAATCATGTATCTGCATTACTGCACAGTAAATAAGTATTCCAATCCATATATATGAAAAGCTACTAATAACACCTAGAAATGATCCTTCATCAGCTGTCATTCCATTGCTCACTAAAATTAATGGAAGCTGGATAAGCACATATGGTGTTAATGTATATCCTAAGGCCATATATATATCCTTGATTGTACCCTTTCCATCAAAAAGGGTAGTTAATCCCCAGTTACCCAGAGTAGCTATCCATATTGGTGCCAAAAATCCTAGGATGATTTCTATAATGTTAACTTGTTCCCATATAACTTTCACGAATAAGAAACTTGTATAACGTAGTGAAAGAAGTCTTGTAAACAAAGCTAGGATAATAATAATATTGGCAGCACCTATGGAGCCTCTCTTTTCATGGGTCAAATCCCAAAAGCCGTCAAGAGGATGGGTGACTACATATAGAGAATATCGTAGTGATTCTTTAAGTCTCTTTAGTTTTTGATTGTCCACAAACGATGCTATCTTCAAAATTCATCCACCTCCCCAATTTTTCTTATTTTTCTAATAGTACCTATTACCTTAGGTATTACAAATAAGGCAACTGCACCAAGAATAATCCAACCTAAGTTCTCTTCAACCCATTCTTTTCTATATAATTGAAAAGCTTTTGAATAATTTTCATCATCATACTTAATTTCAAAATATTCCATAGCTTCCTTATAACGCTCTTGTCTTAGGAGTGAACGTCCTATACCTATATAAGCTAAGTCATAGTTACCATTTTGATATAAGACCTGTTCCCAGTACTTGGCAGACTCATCATAATTACCTTGCTCATACTCTGCTAAAGCATCATGAATCAACTGACCATACTGTGTTAGCTCTAACAAAGTTAATCCTGCTGACTGACTATCTAGAACATACAAATCATTTCCCATATGGTCTAACGCTGATGGGTTTTGGAAGTATCCCAGCTTGTTACCCCTGCTACCAAAGGCATATAGAAGGTTTCCTTGTGGGTCATATCCAAAGATCCTAGATCTGGTTGAGTCTATGGCATAATAAGAACCATTATCCATTGCAGTTATATCGATTAGCCTTGATGGGCCATTGGCACCGGCAAAGTTATCCCACATAATATCACCGATGGGAGGATAATACCCGTTCTTGATTAATATATCATCACCCTGTGAGTTAAGTTTTCTAATGGGCTTTGCCTGATCGTTACGTAATTCATTTACGTCAAAATAGGAAGTAGTACAATATATAAATGCATCCTTATCCAAAGCAAGGTTATTATATTCTGTAGGTACAAACTGCTCCATGGAGGCCCGTTGTTCCTTTGTGGATATTCTCTTCCATATGTAATCCACTACACTAAACTTAACTTCGTTAGCACCTATATACCCAGTAAATTCTCCTTCACTATTATATTGCAAAAATCCTTTGTTGTAGTTCTTAACTAATACCAGACTTCTTCCTGAAAAATCTACAACAATTTTTTGAGGTAAAAAATCCGATGCTGCATCAACAGTTTCATCATTTGGTCTAGTTAATGCTTTAATAAATTCCCTATCAGAATTCAGATGTAGAACTCTCTGGTTCTTTGTATCAGTAATATATATATCACCATTCTCATCTACAAATATATCGCTAGGCTCTGATAAGGTGGTAATCTCAACATCTCCTGTAAATTCATTGAATTCATCAACAAAAACTATCTCATTACCCACTTTTTCTAAAATAACTATTCTGCTATTGCCGGTATCACAGATATATATAAGGTTATCTCTTATATACAAGCCCTGTGGTTTGTTAAAATCTCCGATACCCAAGCTGCTTCCAGTTATGAAGGCTGTTGCTTTATATGCATCAGGTGATTCCATGACATATCCCCAATAATCATAAGTATAAGTATAGCCTGTTTCTTCTGCTTTTACTGTTATTGGCGGAAACATTAATAATACCATGAAGCAGATAAGGATAGTCGAAATTTTTAATCTTCTCATATCTTCCTCCTTATTCTTTAATTCCTGAACTTGCCATAGTCTCCATAACATTGCTCTGTAGTATGATAAATGCAGTAATAGGTACAATCATCATAACCAATGCAACCGCAGATCCAACACCAGCTCTGGCTATACCGCCTCCGGCAATCTGTTGCATAGCATATGGAAGCGTTTTTAACTCTTCAGAATATATATAAGTTGAAGCTGGATTGTTCCATAAAGACTGAATTGACATTATCATAAGAGTCAACCATGCAGGTTTTACTGTTGGCATAACTATTTTTGTGAAGGTCTTCCACAAGTTGGCACCGTCTATTGTAGCTGCATCTATCAATGCGTCAGGTATACTTTCCATATACTGTTTCATTAGGAAGAGTCCCATGGGTGCTGCAATAGCAGGCACAACAATAGCCCACACTGTATCTACCCAATGCAACCTTGCCATAATCAAATAGTTGGGAATTGCAGTAACATACGCATTAAACATCAATGCTGTGGTAACAATATTAAAGAATGTCCTTCCTCCTGGAAAATCAAACTTAGCTAAAACGAAGGCACCCATGGAGGAAACCACAATATGTCCTGCTGTCCCTACAACCGTAATAAACAGTGTGTTGAACAAATACCTAGTAAAAGGTACCCATGACTGACCTAGGATAACTACTAGATCCTGAAAGTTGTCAGTTGTAGGATTTTGAACAAATAGTCTGGGTGGATATACAAATATTTCGTCCAGTGGTTTAAAAGCACTATTTATAGCATAAACAAGCGGAAAACCCATAAACACACCGAATATAATCAAAATAGAGTAAATAAGTATGTCTCCACCCCTTGAACGATTTGGTCTACGCTTTTTTAGCTTTAGATGTAATTTCTTTTTCATAAACTCATTCTCCCTTTTTATGACCTCAGGTTCCTACCCTGTCTAGCATCTTATAAACCAATTTTTTGGCTAAAAACATGCCTATAAATAATATCGTTGCAATTGCACAGGCATATCCCATTTCAAATCGGATTGAACCATAGTCAATCAAATGCGAGACTACCGTCTGTGTTGCATAGTCAGTACTTGGGAAGCCCGTCAGAGCCATTGGTACAGCTGCAACTCCAAATGATTGACTTATAGCCATAACAGCACCAAACAATAACATGGGTTTCATATTTGGTAGTGTTATATACCAAAGTTCTTGCCAGCGATTTTTAACTCCATCAATCAACCCTGCTTCATACTG
>JAAYRE010000080.1 GCA_012518935.1 Clostridiales bacterium | reverse complement strand
TTCAAGCGGGGCTTATTAAAGTGCCTCTAATTCAAGAACTGTCATTCACAAACCTCTTAGAATACGGCAGATTGGCACTTTGGTAGAACTTATTCATTTTTAAGTTGCAATTTACGGAAACTCAAGTATATATCCTCTCATAATATCCCATAATTCCTGAAGCTTTTTATTGTTTTAGACAATAAAACACATATAAAAAAGATACATTATATCTTATCTTTATTGCTTATAAAATATACTACTCATTTAAGAATAATCTAATGATTCTTCTTTTATGCCAAATAAAGCCAGTTAAAAACTTATAATTTAAAGAAATCGGTGAAGTCAAAGGTTGTAAAATAATCCTTTGGTGTCTCAGCTCTTCGAATCATTTGCACCGACTTGTCTTCTTTTAAAAGAAGTTCTGCACTTTTTAATTTGCCGTTATAATTATATCCCATTGAAAATCCATGGGCACCTGTGTCGTGAATAACTAACAAGTCACCTATGTCAATTTTGGGCAGCATTCTGTCAATAGCAAATTTATCATTATTCTCGCATAGTGAACCGGTAATATCATATTTGCAATTATGAGGAGCGTCCTCCTTACCCATAACTGTAATATGATGATAGGCACCATACATGGCAGGTCTCATAAGATTAACAGCACTGGCATCAAGTCCTATATATTCCTTATATATATGCTTCTCATGAATGGCGGTTGCCACTAGATGTCCATAGGGTGCAAGCATATATCTGCCAAGCTCCGTATATATTGCAACATCTCCCATGCCGGCAGGAAGTAGAATCTCCTCATAGGCCTTTCTGACTCCTTCACCAATTACCATAATGTCATTGGGCTTTTCCTCAGGACGATATGGCACTCCGATGCCACCGGAAAGATTGATAAATTTAATATTTACACCAGTCTTTTCCTGTAGCTCAATGGCTAGTTTAAAAAGTATTCCTGCAAGGGTAGGATAATATTCATTGGAAATCGTATTACTGGCAAGAAATGAATGAATTCCAAATTCTTCTACGCCTTTTTCTTTTAATATTCTAAAGCCCTCTATCATTTGCTCTTTTGTAAAACCATACTTTGCATCTCCTGGATTATCCATAATTCCATTGGTAGTTGTAAAAACACCACCAGGATTATACCTACAGCTTATGATTTTGGGAAGTCCTGCTACTTTTTCAAGATATTCAATATGGGTAAAGTCATCAAGATTAATAGTTGCATTGAGCTTTCGTGCCATTACAAACTCTTCTGCTGGAGTAACATTTGAAGAAAACATTATCTCATCACCAGTAAAACCCACTGCTTCTGCCATCATCAATTCCGTAAGAGAAGCACAATCCACGCCACAGCCTTCTTCCTTCAATATATTTAATATAAAGGGATTTGGTGTAGCCTTTACTGCGAAGTATTCCTTAAAGCCCTTATTCCACGAAAAAGCATCCTTCAATCTCCTTGCATTCTCACGGATGCCCTTCTCATCATATATATGAAATGGTGTCGGATAGGTTTTGGTTATTTCTTTTAATTGCTCCAATGTAACAAATGGTTTTTTCATAACAACCTCCTATATATTTGCAACTATTTTATAGTCACCAGACTTTACATGATCAAGGAATTCAACAATTGTGTTCATGGGTTTATCAAATCCCATTCCATATCTTTCTATTTCAATTCCATGGGAATCAGTTCCTGCAAATGCCGGTAGCTTATGTTTCTTTGCATATTCTGCTGCTTTTTTATCAAATTCTATATTTCTATTACCCTCATTATATATTTCCACAGCATCTACGTATTCAGGAAAAAGCCTTACTTCTTTGATATATGATCTCATCCTAAAAGGATGAGCATGTACCACATAGCCTCCTGCCTCATGGACCTTATTATAATGTTCTTCTATTGACCAAGATAAGATATCAGGATGACTTTTTAACCAGGCTTTGTCAAGACCATATATTAAAAATTCTGTTCCAGAGAAATTCACTTCCAAACCAAAAAACACTGACAAGCCTATCTTGTCACCTTCTTTTTTAGCATTTTCATATCCTAAACAGAATAAATCAATTCTATCATTCCAGGGTAAATCTTTTCTAATAGCTGTATTTCCATTAAAAAAATGATCAGTAACAATAATTCCAGCATAACCAGCCTTTTTATAAATCCTTGCCTGCTCTGCTCCACTTAGATGTGAACATGCACTGGCTTCCTTCGTATGTAAATGGGTTTCATATAGATATAAACTCACAGTAACACCCGACCTTTCTAGCATAAGCCAACCACTACAAAATAGACATAGGCTATATTATAATTCAAAATCATTGTTTATGCCACCATAATTTTATACAAAAAATAATTTAACTAAATTTTTACACCAATTTATTTCCCTTTTCTAGGCTTAATTAGAACCAGTTTAGAATTAAAAAATTGTCGATTATTATATATTAAACATAATAGTTTATATTATAATCCAAAAACCTTATTCATGCCACCATTTTTTAGTAACAGTTAAAATAAGTAAACCTTACGAACGTATGATTGCAATAATACTAGAAAAATACAAACCCTTGTGTTATAATCACTTAGGATAATCTACATATAGAATAAATATAAAGGGGAATTAAACCATGGAACAATATAGCGGAAGTCAAATCGTTGTTTTAGAGGGACTTGAAGCTGTACGCAAACGTCCCGGAATGTATATTGGGAGCACAGGACCTAGGGGACTTCATCACCTAATATGGGAAATAATCGACAATGGTATTGATGAGCATTTGGCAGGCTATTGTACCGAGATAAGTGTTACAATTCGAAAAGATGGAGGTATTGAAATAACTGATAATGGCCGTGGAGTACCCATAGACATCCATCCTACAAAGAAAATACCTACCGTCCGTGTAGTCTATACTGTACTACATGCAGGAGGAAAATTCGGTAATTCAATATACAAGGTTTCCGGCGGTCTTCACGGGGTTGGTGCGGCTGTGGTTAATGCCCTCTCTAAGAGAATGATTGTAGAGATACGACGTGACGGCAAAGTATATCGTGACGAATATATAGATGGTGGCCATCCCATTACAGAATTGGATCATGGCTTTCTTCCTGTTGTAGGCAAATGTAACAAATCAGATACAGGAACCAAGATCATCTTTTATCCTGACGACACAATATTTGAATCTGTAGAATTTAAAGCCGATATAATTACAAAAAAATTAAGGGAAATAGCCTATCTTAATAAAAATCTTATACTTCATTTTAATGATGACATACACGGCACAACTAAGACCTTTGTTGAGGAATTTGGTATCAAAAGCTTTATTTCCTATCTAACCAGAGAAATGAATCCTATACACGAAGAAGTAGTATACCTAGAAGGAAAAAGTGGTGACATAGAAGTTGAAATAGCATTTAAATATACCGATAATTACTCAGAGCAAATTAACTCTTACTGTAATTGCATCAATGTAGTCGATGGTGGAACCTTAGTAACAGGGTTTAAGACAGCTCTTACTAGAGTTATGAACCAATATGCCAGAGAGCTGGGGGTACTTAAGGACAAAGACGAAAATTTTGATGGCAAGGATATTAGAAACGGTATTGTTGCCATAGTATCCATAAAGCATCCTGACCCTCAATTTGAAGGTCAGACAAAGACAAAACTAGGGAACACTGATGCTAAGACTGCCGTGGAGGAAGTCTTTTCCCAAGAAGCACAGCGCTGGTTTGACAAAAATGTAGAGATACTTAAGCTAATTCTAGATAATTCAATGAAGTCCTTTAATGCAAGAAAAGCCAGCGACAAGGCTAGAACTGCTGTCTTAAAGCAACTAAACGATGTGGACACTAGAAGTAAACTTGCTTCCTGTTCCTCAAAAAAGCCAGCCGAATGTGAATTATATATAGTCGAGGGTGATTCCGCTGGTGGAACAGTAAAAACAGCCAGAAATCGCAGAACTCAGGCGGTACTTCCCTTAAGAGGTAAGATCTTGAATGTTGAAAAGGCATCTCTAGAAAGAATCCTAACTAATAATGAAATAAAATCAATGATAGCATCATTTGGATGCGGTATTGGTGAAGAATTCGATATATCAAAGTTAAACTATGATAAGATAATAATTTTAACTGATGCCGATGTGGACGGTGCTCATATCAGCACCTTATTGCTTACCTTCTTTTATCGCTTTATGCCAGAGCTTATTATGGCAGGTAAGGTATATAAGGGTCTTCCACCTTTATATAGGGTAGAATATGAGACAACAAAAAGTAAAAAGAAAACTAATGAGTCAATATATCTTTATAATGATTTTGAATTGGAGAAATTCCGTAAGAACAATTATAAAATCCTTAACCTCCAAAGGTACAAAGGTCTTGGTGAAATGGATGCCAACCAATTATGGGAAACCACTCTTAACCCAGAGACCAGGGTATTAGCCAAAATAACTATCAATGATAAGATTGAAGCCGATGAAGTTACAAGTACCCTGATGAGCAGTAATGTTCCTCCTAGGCGTACTTTCATAATGGAAGAAGCAAGATACGCGAAATTAGATATATAAGAATTCCAATCCACTTATATAGGAGGTAATAATGAAACATCAAAATCAACACGATCAAATCATACAATTGGATTTTTCAGAGGAAATGAAAACTAGCTTCCGAGATTATGCCATGAGTGTAATTGTATCTAGGGCAATTCCAGATGTAAGGGACGGTTTAAAGCCTGTTCAACGAAGAATCTTATACTCTATGATGGAGCTGGGTTTGGATCCTGAAAAACCCCATAGAAAAAGTGCCCGTATAGTCGGTGATACCATGGGTAAATATCATCCCCATGGTGACAGCTCTATATATGATGCCTTGGTCCATATGGCAGAAGATTACTCACTTATGCTACCACTGGTAGATGGTCATGGTAACTTTGGCTCCATAGATGGAGACGGTGCAGCCGCCATGCGTTACACAGAAGCTAGGCTATCTCCTGGAGCAAAAGCTCTCCTAGAAAACATGGATATGGGATTAATTGAATTTACTCCAAACTTCGATAATAGCGAGAAAGAGCCTACTGTATTACCTGCTATGATTCCTAATCTTCTTATAAATGGTACAACAGGTATTGCAGTTGGTATGGCAACAAACATGCCACCCCATAACCCCAATGAGGTTATAGACGGAGTTATTGCATACATAGACAATCCTGATATAACCATTAAGGGATTAATGAAATATATTCCTGCACCTGATTTTCCCACAGGAGGTATTATTATAAACCTAGAGGATATGGAGAAAATCTACGAAACTGGTGAGGGAAAAATTAGAATACGTGCCAAGGTGGATATAGAAAACGGAGATTACGGTAGAAAGAATATAGTTATCACAGAGATTCCATATACCGTTGCAGGAAACAAGACAAAACTTGTGGAAAGCCTATCAAATCTTATAAAAGACAAGGTCTTTGAAGAGATACACGATGTAAGAGACGAATCCTCTAAGGAGGGTATCCGAATTGTCATAGAAGTAAAGAAGGATAGGGATATCGAAAATCTCCTAAATGGCCTTTACAAAAAGACTGTTATGGAGGACACCTACAGCGTTAATCTCCTGGCAATTAAAGAACAACAGCCAGTGGTCTTTAGCCTGAAAGGTTTAATCAGTGAATTTGTCGACTTTCAGGTTGATTTATATACAAAGCAATATAATTATCTTCTTGATAAAGCTAAGAAACGTTTGGAAATTGTAGGGGGATTAATTAAAGCAACTGATGTAATAGACCTAATTATTGAAATACTAAGGGGAAGCTCCTCAGTAAAGCAAGCAAAGGAATGCTTAATAGGGGGAAATACTGAAGGAATCAAATTCAAATCCCCAGCATCCAAGAAAGAAGCTAGTAGTCTATGCTTTACAGAAAGACAGGCTGATGCCATACTTGCTATGCAGTTATCCAAGTTAATCGGTCTTGAAATCCTAAAACTTCATGAAGAAGAAAATAGTTTACAAGATTCCATCAATGAATACGAGAATATACTTGGAAATAGCAAAGAGCTATTTAAGGTAATAAAGAAAAGACTAAATGAATACAAAAAGAAGCTTAATACCCATCGAAAGACCATGTTAATCAATACAACAACTAAAGATTATGTGGAAGAGATTAAGGTTGAAGATATCTATATACTGATAGATAGATTCGGTTATGTCAAATCCATAGATTCAGCCAGCTATTCCAGGGTGCAAGATGATACCCTCAATGAATACAACTACATTATTCAGATGAAAAACACGGACAAGCTGTGTTGCTTCACAGATGACGGTAACATGTTCCAGGTGAAAGCCGAAAACATACCCAGATGTAAAATGAAAGATAGAGGAGCCTTAATTCAGACCTTATGTAAGATTGATAAAGAAGAAGTAATCCTCTATACATCCTTTGAACAATTATTTGAATCCCAGATGTTATTTGTAACTAGGAATGGTTATATTAAACAGGTGTCAGGAGCAGAATTTGAAACCAACCGCTCACAGATTAGTGCCACAAAACTGCAAGAGGATGATAAAGTAGTTGGAATAACCTTATTATCTGCTGGAGAGATTTTATCTGGCAACTATAAAGTGATATTACTAACAGATAATGGTTTGTCCCTAGGCTTCCCACTGTCGGAAGTTTCTGAATTTAAAAAGACCAGCCGTGGAGTAAGGGGAATTAAACTTGATAAGGACGACAAGGTATGCTTTATGACTGCTGTTGACCCTAATACAGAGACCTTTGTATATGATGATAAAACCCTAAGTGCGAAAAAAGTACGAAACCGTAAACGAGGTGACAAGGGACAAAAAGCTAAGTTATAAATATATTTAGGCATGGACAAGCCCTATCATTTGTCAGTTGGGGAGATAGGGCTTGTTAGGGTAATAAAAAGCAATTGTCAGATAATCTTCTTTTCTATAAAATCAGCAGAAAGCCTAATGCTTTCCCTGGTTTTAGCAAGGTCATATTTAAAATAAGAATCTTGAATTTCAATAGGTGACTTATGGTGCTGTATACCCAGCATCTTAATAAGTTCCTCCATCCGTGATGCTAGATTCTCTAGGTCTAATAAAAATTCTGTCAGACTATTGGCAAATGTATCCTCTTGATTGAGAAATGAGACTTCCAGTTGGTAACAGCTCTCTGCTACCGAGACTCCTCCAATACTTACCATCATCCTACGAAGTGTTTGAGTTATCATCCTTAAACCTTCATATTCTCTAGTCTCAACCATAATCCTAAGAAGGGGCAACTTGGATTTTATACTCTTAAGGGTTGATAATATAGCCCTACAATAGTTATCAAAATTACCTAGGTAATAATGATATCCCGAATCAAAATCAATCTCTGGAACTAGTGCAAATATATCTACATGTTCATTCATGTTGCTCACCCCCCTGACAGCAACAAATACTACCAATAAAATACTATATATTGTAATAACATGCCATTATCATAACACCATATTGTGGTTTTGTAAATAACTTTCACATTAAATGAGAACTATTTCCTATTTTTTTCATTCCATGACAGAATTATTGAATATAAGTCACTATAAAAACATATTATTCGACAAAATCCTAGTTTATTAGTAATATTATATGACAGCATATATGGAATACATTTATTAAAAATATCATTGACCTTGCGATTTATAATAAAATGATGTAATATTATCTATCATAATTTTTAAGTAGGTATTTTACACCATCCATAAATATTTGCCAATTAGAAAGTGGGTTAATCGGGTAAGTTATTACTATGGAATAGGCCGCTTCTTATAAAATTAAAATTTAGGAGGATGAAAGGTGGAAAAAGAATTAGTAATTATTCTCGACTTTGGCGGGCAATATAGCCAACAAATTGCCAGACGTGTCAGGGAATGTAATGTATATTGTGAAGTATTACCCTATTATACGGACATTGATAAGATTATAGAAAAAGCACCAAAGGGATTTATCCTTACCGGTGGAAAATCAGACCCAGATGAGCTGGATGCCCCAACCTGTGATCCTAAGATATACACCCTAGGTCTGCCTATACTTGGCATATGCTTTGACGGTAAAATAGAAGAAGACATCTCTCCTATAACTATAATGGAAGACCCTATAAAAAATCTATTAGGTATACACTTAAATCCCGGTGAAGAGGACAACTCATCAGGTACTAAGATGTTAAAAAACTTTTTGTATAACACATGCGGATGCAAGGGAAGTTGGAATATGTCCACCTTTGTGGATAATTCTATACAGAAGTTAAAAGAGAAAATTGGCGACCGTAAGGTTCTTTGTGGCTTATCTGGTGGAGTTGATTCATCAGTGGCAGCCGTTATGATAAGCAAAGCTGTCGGTAAGCAACTTACTTGCATCTTTGTTGATCATGGACTCCTTAGAAAGAATGAGGGGGATGAGGTTGAGGAGATATTTACCAAGCAATTTGATGTAAACCTAATTCGTGTAAATGCTCAGGATAGATTCTACAACAAACTAGCAGACGTAACAGATCCTGAAAGAAAAAGAAAAATAATTGGAGAAGAATTTATACGGGTATTTGAAGAGGAAGCTAAGAAAATCGGTAAGGTAGATTACTTAGTGCAAGGAACAATCTATCCCGATATTATAGAGAGCGGAATCGGTAAAAATACCATGATAAAGAGTCACCACAATGTTGGGGGACTTCCTGATTATGTTGACTTTAAAGAAATCATTGAGCCTCTAAGAGATTTGTTCAAAGATGAGGTAAGAAAAGCAGGCCTCGAACTGGGTATCCCTGAAAAGCTAGTATATCGTCAACCCTTCCCAGGCCCGGGCCTTGCTGTTCGTATCATCGGTGATATTACTCCTGATAAAGTTAAGATCCTTCAAGATGCAGATCACATCTACCGTGAAGAGATAGCAAAAGCAGGTCTTGATAAATATATCAGCCAGTACTTTGCCGTACTTACCAATATAAGAAGTGTTGGAGTTAAAAATGATAAAAGAACCTATGATTATACAGTGGCACTTCGAGCTGTAAGAACCACAGACTTTATGACTGCAGACTATGTAGAGCTTCCTTGGGAAGTTCTTGGACGTGTATCAGAGAGAATTGTAAATGAGGTGGAGCATGTTAATAGAATTTGCTATGATATAACAGGCAAACCACCGGCAACAATCGAGTGGGAGTA